>JBIIDF010000260.1:0-4312 GCA_044238535.1 Vicinamibacterales bacterium | reverse complement strand
GATTGCCTGGGCCGTCTGCCCAGGCGGAGGCCCGAGCCCCAGCAATGAGCGCCTTTCTCGACGCCCTGGCGTCGCGCATCCTGCTGTGCGATGGTGCGATGGGCACCATGCTCTACAGCAAGGGCGTGTTCATCAACCGCTGCTTTGAATCGCTGACGCTGTCCGATGCCGCCCTGGTCCGCGAAGTGCACGCCGAGTATGTGCGGGCGGGCGCGGATGTCATCGAAACCAACACATTCGGGGCCAACCGACTGAAGCTCCGGGCCTTTGGCCTGGGGAATCGCGTCGCCGACCTCAACACGGACGCGGTGCGTCTCGCGCGTGAGGCCGTGGCGATGGGCGGCGGGGACGAGCGCACGTTTATCGCCGGGGCTCTGGGGCCGCTCGGCGTGCGGGTCGAGCCCTGGGGCAAGCTGGGCATCGACGAAGCCACCGAATTGTTCCGCGAACAGGCGGCAGCCCTGGCGGCGGGGGGCGTCGACCTCTTCATGCTCGAAACATTCCGGGACCCGGCCGAGATGCAGGCGGCCATTGCCGCGGTCCGTTCGGTCTCGACGCTGCCCATCGTCGCGCAAATGACGACCGAGGAGGACGGGCAGACGCCGGACGGCGCGCCGGTCGAAGCCTGTGCGCAGGCCCTCGTGGCGGCGGGTGCAGACGTCGTGGGCCTCAATTGCAGCGTGGGTCCGGCCTCGATGCTGGAAACCCTCGAGCGCCTGGCGCAGGCGGTCTCGGTGCCGCTGTCGGCCCAGCCGAACGCGGGGCGGCCACGTGACATCGAGGGGCGGAACCTTTACCTGTCCTCGCCCGATTATCTGGCGTCCTATGCGCGGCGATTCGTCGAGCATGGGGTGCGCCTGGTGGGTGGGTGCTGCGGCACCACGCCAGAGCACATCCGGCAGATGCAGGCGGCGGTGCGCGCGCTGAATCCGGGGCTGGCGCCTCCCAGTCCGTCGCGCGCGGCAGTTACGGCCGCGGCCCCGGCGGCGCAGCCCCCGGTCGCTGCGGCCGACAAGTCGGCCTTCGGTGCGCGTCTGGCAGCCGGGCAGTTTGTGACCAGCGTCGAAGTGGCCCCTCCCGTGGGCATGGACCCCACGCCGGCCATCGCCACGGCCGCCGCGCTGGCGGCGCTTGGCGTCGACGTGGTGACGGTCACGGACGCGACACGCAGCGGCGCCCACGTGAGTGCTTTGGCGCTGGCCGTCCTGGCACGGCAGACGGGCATCGACACGATGTTGCAGTATTCCTGTCGCGACCGGAATCTGCTCGGCATCCAGTCTGACCTGCTCGGGGCGCATGCGCTGGGGCTGCGCAACGTGCTCGGCATCACGGGCGACCCGCGCTATCTCGGCGAGATTCCCGATGCCACGGCCGTGTTCGACGTCGATTCCATCGGGCTGACCAACCTGATCGCGCGCCTCAACCATGCCCTCGATCTGGGCGGGCAGCCTCTCGGGACGCCTGCGCGGTTTCTCTGTGGGGTGATGGCCAATCCGTCCCGCGACCTCGACCAGGAACTGAAGCGCCTGGCCTACAAGGTCGAGGCCGGCGCCGAGTTCATCGTGACGCGCCCGGTGTTCGATGCCGGCACCTTCGAGCGGTTTCTGCGGCGCGTCGAGTCCTTTCGGCGGCCTGTGCTGGTGGGCCTCTGGCCCTTCGACTCGGCCCTGCAGGCCGAGTTCATGGCCAACGAGGTGCCCGGAGTGACCGTACCCGACCCCCTGGTGGCGCGGATGCGCGCGTGCGAGTCGGCGGAGGCCGCCGCGTCTGAAGGTCGTGCCATCGCCGTCGAGGTGCTGCGGGCCGTCAGGCCCATGGCGCAGGGCGTGCACCTGTTTGCGCCCGGCGGCCGGGTCGCTGATGCGGCGCAGGTGCTGGCGGACCTCTTCTGATATAGTCCGGCTCGGTTTGTTGCTGCGATGAAGCCTCCGTCCTCCCCACGGTCTGCTACGGCGTCCGCGCAGGCGTCGTCTCTCGACGGTGCGCAGGCGCTGTCGGCGACGGCCGTCGACCACCCGTTTGTCGAGCGCGTTTATCAGAAGCTGGCGGGGGTCTACGACTACACGTTCGGGCCCACCCTGCACCCAGGGCGCCTCGATGCCATCCGCCGCATGGCCATCCAGCCCGGCGACCGCGTGCTTGAGGTGGGGGTCGGGACAGGGATCAACCTGTCGCTCTATCCACGAGCCTGCCAGGTCACCGGCATCGACCTGTCGTCCAAGATGCTGGAGAAGGCGCAGGCGCGTATCACCTCGCAGCGCCTGACGCACTGCCGCGTGAGCGAGATGAATGCCGAACAGCTGGCCTTCCCCGAGGGGTCGTTCGACGTGGTGTACGCGCCGTATGTCATCAGCGTGGTGCCCGACCCGGTCAAGGTGGCCCGCGAGATGTATCGGGTCTGCCGTCCGGGCGGACGGGTGGTGATCCTCAACCATTTCAGGAGCGCCAACCGTTGGCTGTCGAAGCTCGAGGTGGCGATTTCTCCACTGACCGTGCACATCGGGTTCAAGGCCGACCTCGACCTCGACGGGTTCCTGTCGCAGGCCGAACTCACCCCCATCTCAATCGACAAGGTCAACGTGCCACGGATGTGGTCACTGGTGACCTGCGTCAAGCGCTGACGGCTGGGACCGCGAGCCGGGTGCGGGTGGGAGTCCCTCGGGGCCCGTCTCCGAGGAGGGCGGGGCGCCGGACCGGGCATCTCCCGACCTCGCCGTGCGGCATGCCCGCAGTCGGTCGGCCCCCCGAGGCGCGGGGAGGGGCGCGCCCCGACCCAAGGATTTCCGCAGGCGAGGTGCGGGAATTTGTCAGGAACCGTATACTTGTAACGTTTGTGAAAGTCTTGTTCCGTGGCGGCTGTTCGACGGACAGCGCGCTGATTTTCTCGGAGGTGCTATGAAAGTTCGAATTCAGACGGTGCTGTGTGTCTGGATGTTCCTGCTGGGGCTGTCGGCATCGGCCTTCGCTCAGCAGACCGGGTCGCTCGGCGGCACGGTGCGCGACGCGCAGGGCGGGGTGCTGCCGGGCGTGACCGTGACGGCGACGGCCTCGACGGCCGCCGTCCGGTCGGCGGTCACCAATGACCAGGGCGTCTACTCGCTGTCGGGTCTGGCGCCGGGCAGCTATACGGTCGACTACGACCTGACCGGATTCTCGGCCCAGAAGCGCCAGGACGTGATGGTGCAGGTGAACCGCACCACTCGTCTCGACGTGGAACTCGGCGTCGGGACGCTGCAGGAATCGGTGACGGTCAGTGGTGCGGCCCCGGTGGTCGACGTCAGCTCGAACACGACGCAGACGAACATCACCAAGGAACTCTACGACTCGATTCCGACGGGCCGCAACCCGTGGGTGATGGCGGGCCTCGTGCCCGGCGTGGTCACCGGCCGCCTTGACGTGGGCGGCACCGAGGGCATGCAGCAGTACAACCTCGAGGCGTTCGGCTCGGCCGATAGCCAGAAGTCGTTCAGCATTGACGGACTCAAGACGAACTGGGGCGGCGGCTCCGGCGGCGCGACGATGCAGTACTACGGCTTCGAGATGTACGACGAGTACAACATGCAGACGGCGTCGGGCACCGCAGAGAGCGATGTCAGCGGCGTGTATATGAACATGGTGACCAAGTCCGGTGCCAACCGCTTCGCCAGCGACCACAACTTCTACTTCATGAACGACGCGCTGCAGGGCACCAATGTCGACGACAACCTGCGCCGCCGGCTGGGCTTGGCCGCGGGCAGCCAGACGGGAGCGGCTGGCAACCCCATCGACATGTCGTACGACTGGAGCTCGACGATCGGGGGCCCGGTGAAGAAGGACAAGCTGTGGTTCTTCGGCGCCAGCCGCCGTTGGCTGCTCGACCAGTTCCAGCTCGGCGCCCTCAACCCCGATGGCAGCCAGGCGATTGACGACAACCTCATCACGAACTACATGGGCAAGCTGACGGCGCAGGTGACGCCCAACAACCGTGCCTCGTTCATGTTCAACCGCAACGACAAGTTCCGGTATCACCGCCGCGACTCGCCCTACCTGTTCGTCGCCGACAAGGCCTCGGTGCTGCAGGACCAGCCGGCACAGAACTTCGTGGCGCAGGTCAACTCGGTGCTGGGCCAAAAGGTCGTGTTCGATGCACGCGTGGGCCGCATGTGGGGCGTGTTCCCGAGCCGGTATCAGAAGGACGTGACCCCGCAGGACATCGCGCTGCGCGATGTGGTGCGCTTCACCCGAGAGAACGCGGCAGAAATTCAGTCGCTGAATCCGAACTTCCGCACGCAGGGCAACGCCACGATGAGCTACTTCGTGCCGAGCATGGCCG
>JBIIDF010000259.1:0-4326 GCA_044238535.1 Vicinamibacterales bacterium | reverse complement strand
GCGCAGTGTAGTGGAACGCAGCGGCACCCCGATGGTGCTCGATGCCGATGCGCTGTTTGCCTTCGCCGGCGCCGCCAGTGCATCGCTGGCCGGCAGCGACGAACGTGTGCGGATCATCACGCCGCACGCCGCTGAAATGGCGCGCCTCATCGGAGGCACCGCCGACGATGTGCACGCCCATCGCATCGCCGTAGCTCGGCACACCGCCGTCGAACGACACCTCCATGTCATCCTCAAGGGGCATCGCACCCTGGTGGCGTCCCCCGACGGGCGGCTCGCGATCAATCCAACGGGCACGCCCGGAATGGCGACGGGGGGCACAGGCGATGTCCTGGCGGGCGTGTTGGGCAGCTGGCTGGCACAGACGATGGACGCGGAGGTCGCCGCGTGCCTCGCGGTCTTCCTGCACGGGGCCGCTGGTGAGCTGGCGGCACGCGACCTGGGCGAAGTGGCGATGCTGGCCAGCGATGTGGTCGACCATCTGGGTGACGCCCTTCTCGAACTCGTCACCGACACGTCCGCGGGCGCACGATGAGCCCCGAGGCGGTTCACACGACCCACGGCGAAGACGAAACATCTCAGGTGGGAGCGGACCTGGCCGCTTCGTTGCTCCCGGGTTCGGTGCTACTGCTGTCTGGTGACCTTGGGGCGGGGAAGACGGCGTTCGTGCGTGGATTGGCAGAGGGGCTCGGGGTGTCGCCAGACGAGGTATCCAGCCCAACCTTCACCCTGGTACACGAGTACCGGGGCGGGCGGCTCCCGCTGCAGCATGTCGACCTCTATCGGCTGGCTGATGCCGACCTCGACACGCTGGGACTCGATGATGACCTGGCAGGCGCGGGCATTGTCGCCGTGGAGTGGCCCGAGCGGTTGCGCCGTCGACCGCTCCACGCGGTTGACGTGAGGATTGACGATCTCGGCGGTGACCGACGCCAGATTCGCTATTCCATCCGGTAGTTCGGCGATTCCTTCGTGATGGTCACGTCGTGCACGTGGCTTTCGCGCAGTCCGGCGTTGGTGATTCGCACAAACTCGGCATCGCGCTGCAGGTCGGGAATGGTGGGCGCACCGCAGTAGCCCATCCCGGCGCGGAGGCCACCGACCATCTGGTGAATCACCATCGCCATGCTGCCCTTGTGCGCGACGCGGCCTTCGATGCCTTCCGGCACCAGCTTCTCGAGTCCCTTGCCCGCCGGACTCGTACCGCTTTCCAGTTCAAAGTCATCTTGGAAATAGCGGTCCCGCGACCCTTTGCGCATCGCGCCAATCGAACCCATGCCGCGGTACTCCTTGAAGGTGCGGCCCTGATACAGGATCAGTTCTCCCGGGCTTTCGTCTGTGCCCGCGAAGAGGTTGCCGATCATGACGGCACTGGCGCCGACGGCCAGCGCCTTGACGAGGTCCCCTGACATCCGGATGCCACCATCGGCGATGACTGGAATGCCGTGCCGTGCCGCCGCCTCGGCGCACTGATGCACGGACGTGATCATCGGGACGCCGATGCCAGCCACCATTCGGGTCGTGCAGATCGATCCGGCGCCGATGCCCACCTTCACGGCATCGACACCCAGACCAATGAGGGCCTCGGTGGCCGCTGCCGTGGCGACGTTGCCGGCGATGAGGTTGATGGTGGGGAAGCGGCGCCGCAGCGTGCGCACCATGTCGAGCACCCCCTGTGAATGCCCGTGCGCCGTGTCGATGACGAGCACATCCACATGGGCCGCCACCAGCGCTTCGGCCCGCTGCTCGGTGTCGCGCGCGATGCCGACCGCCGCGCCACAGCGCAGGCGCCCCAGGGCATCCTTGCAGGCATTCGGATACTTCAGGGCCTTCTGGATGTCCTTTACCGTGATGAGGCCCTTGAGCCGGTACTCCTGGTCGACGACCAGCAGCTTCTCGACCTTGGCATGATGCAGGATTTCCCGGGCCTGATCGAGCGTGGTGCCCACGGGCACGGTGAACAGCCGCTCCCGCGTCATCACCTCCGCCACGGGCCGGTCGACGTTCGTTTCGAACCGCAGGTCCCGATTGGTCAGGATGCCGACCAACCGCCCTTCCTTGCTGCCATCGTCGGTGATGGGCACGCCCGAGATGCGATACCTGCGCATGAGCTCGAGGGCTTCGTGAATGCGAGCGGTGGGTGCGAGCGTGATCGGATTGACGATCATGCCGCTTTCCGACCGTTTGACGCGGTCGACTTCGGATGCCTGGTGCTCAATCGGCAGATTCTTGTGAATGATGCCGAGCCCGCCCTGCTGTGCCATCGCAATGGCCATCTCCGACTCGGTGACCGTGTCCATGGCGGCGCTGAGCAGCGGCACATTCAGTCGGATGTCCCGCGTCAATTGCGTGCTGACGTCGACCTGGGCCGGCAGCACCGTTGAGTGGCGGGGCACCAGCAGGATGTCATCGAAGGTGAGGGCAGTGGGCAGGGTGGTCAGACGGCTCGCCAGTGAAGACATAAACCCAGGGTTTCTGTATGCAGGGAAGGGCTACGCGGCCCCGTGACATTTCTTGTATTTCTTGCCCGACCCGCAGTAGCACGGGTCGTTGCGGCCCACCTTGGGCTCGTCTCGCTTGACGGTACGCACCGGGGCATCGTCGCCACCGACGCGAGCGGGACGCGGCGCGGCATCGGCCGCAAACAGATCCGTGCCCCCCGCTGGGCTCTGCGGCGCCACGCGTGACACACCGGTCGCACCAAGTTCCCGTGCCGGGTCGTTGTAGGTCAGGGCCTGACGCGTCGGTTCCTGTCGAATCACCGGGGCCTGAACGACGGCGGGTGCCTCGGCGTCCTGCACTACCGGGCGAAGCCACCACAGATAGCGCACGATCTCTTCCTCGATGCGGTGACGCATGTCCTTGAAGAGTTCGAAGCTTTCTTTCTTGTACTCGACCAGCGGATCGCGCTGGCCGTAGCCGCGCAGTCCGATCCCTTCCTTGAGGTGGTCCAGCGAATAGAGGTGGTCCTTCCACTGCTGATCGACCACCTGCAGCATGATGTCGCGCTCGACACGCGTCAGCACATCGCGCGGCACGATCGCTTCTTTTTCCGTGTAGCGTGCCTGTACCAGCGACCAGCACGCGTCGCGCAGTTCACTGGCGTTCAACCCATCGAAGTCGACCGCCGTCCAGTCCTCGGCGGTGAGCGCAAACAGCTGTCCGGTCTCCTGCGTGAAGGCGACCGTATCCCAGTCGTCGGCGTCGCGATCGTTGCCCAGGTGCTGGTCCAGCTTTTCGTCGAGCAGATCTTCCGCAGTGGCCATGATGTAGCCGCGGGTATCGGCCCGTTCCGACTCGGTGATCTGGACGTCGCCATCAAGAATTTCGCGGCGCAGCGTGTACACGCTTTCACGCTGCTTGTTCATGACGTCGTCGTACTCGAGCAGGTGCTTGCGCACCGAGAAATTCTGCGCCTCGACCTGCTTCTGGGCGCGCTCGATGGCGCGTGTCACCATCCCATGCTCGATGGGCACGCCTTCTTCCATGCCCAACCGCTGCATCAGCCCCGAGATGCGATCGGACCCGAAGATGCGCATCAGGTCGTCTTCGAGCGAGAGGTAGAACCGCGAGGACCCGGGGTCGCCCTGACGGCCCGCACGCCCACGCAGCTGGTTGTCAATGCGACGCGATTCGTGACGCTCGGTCCCGATGATGTGCAGTCCGCCTCGCGTCACCACTTCCTTGTGTTCGTCGCCGCACTGCTGGCGGAAGAAGCCGTGAATGCGCGTCCAGTCCGGAGTCGGCAGGCGGTAGAAGCTGTCGACCATGAAGAAGTAGACGAACTCGTCGTCGTCGACGTACTTCTCCTGCCCGCGGGGCAATTTCTCGGCCACGCCTTCGGCGATCGCCTGTTGGCGGGCCACGTGCTCGGCGTTGCCGCCCAGCAGAATGTCAGTGCCGCGGCCAGCCATATTCGTGGCAATGGTGACGGCACCCAGACGGCCCGCCTGGGCAACAATCTCCGCTTCCTGCGCGTGGAACTTCGCGTTGAGCACGATGTGCTTGACCCCGCGTTTACGCAGCATGCCCGCGAGTCGCTCCGACTTTTCAATCGACACCGTGCCCACCAGCGTCGGGCGGCCGTCCTGCTGTTTGGCGATGATGTCCTCGACGATGGCAGTCCACTTCTCGCCTTCGGTGCGATACACCAGATCCGGCTCCTCGATACGCTGCATCGACCGGTTGGTGGGAATGACAATCACGTCAAGGTTGTAGATCTTCGCAAACTCGGGCGCCTCGGTCTCGGCAGTGCCCGTCATGCCCGAGAGCTTGCCGTACTTGCGGAAGAAGTTCTGGAAGGTAATGGTGGCGAGCGTCTGGTTC
>JBIIDF010000258.1:0-4403 GCA_044238535.1 Vicinamibacterales bacterium | reverse complement strand
TCTTGAACAGATTCGAATCCATTCGACCTCCGCGCCGGATTGTACAGCAGGTGACCGACGTCGCAGCCGCTTCGGACGCCACTCGCGCTCAGCGCGACGCCGCGATCAGACGCGTCGCCGCCCGACAGGGCTCGTCGCCATCGAGCAGCGCACCGATGGCACACACCGTCGACACACCGCAGGCCCTCACTGACGGGGCACGGTCGATGGTGATGCCGCCAATGGCCACCACGGGCCGGGCGTGCGCGAGTGCCCGTGCGCAGACCTCACCGATCACCCCCAGCCCGAGCGGCGCGTGGCCGGTGACTTTGCTGCCCGTCTCGAAGACGGGACCGATGGCCAGGTAATCGATGGGGGCGGAGAGCGCCGCCTGCGCCTGCGCCACCGAGTGGGTCGACATGCCAATCAGGGCCTGCGGGCCCAGCAGCGCCCGCACGGAGTCCGGGGGCAAATCATCCTGCCCCACGTGCACGCCGTCGGCGCCCACGGCCAGGGCCACATCGGCGCGGTCGTTCACGATGAGGCGGGCGCGTCCGCGCGTGAGGGCGACGGCCTCGGCAGCGAGCGCGCAGAAGTCAGCGGTGGCCAGCGATTTCCCGCGCACCTGTACGAGCGTGATGCCGGCATCCAGCCACGCCTGCAGCACAACGCCAGTCGACAGCTGCCGCGCGCGGCAGACATCGGCATCAAGAATGGCGTAGACCGTCGGCCAGTCCGCGGGCGCCCGCACTCAGGCCGACTGCTCCGCGACGACGGGCTTCTTCGGGGGCATGAACCGCTCCATGAAGTGGGTGCTGAGCCGGCCGGCCACGAAATCGGGGTCGTTGAGAATCTTGAGATGCAGCGGAATCGAGGTACGGATGCCCTCGACGACCGACATCTCGAGTGTGCGTTTCATGCGGGCGATGGCCTCCGCCCGGTCCCGGCCGTGCACGATGACCTTGGCAATCATCGAGTCGTAATGCGGGGGAATGGTGGCCTCCGAGTGGCAGGCCGTATCCACGCGCACCCCGGGACCGCCAGGAATGCTGAATGCGTGAATTTTCCCCGGGGACGGAACAAACGTCACGGGGTCTTCCGCGTTGACGCGGCACTCGATGGAGTGGCCCGTCCACGTGACGTCGCCCTGCCGGAACGAGAGCCGCTCGCCGGCGGCCACACGAATCTGCTCCTTGACCAGGTCGATGCCGGTGACCCATTCGGTCACGGGGTGCTCCACCTGGATGCGGGTGTTCACTTCCATGAAGTAGAACTGCCCCTTGTCGTCCATCAGGAACTCGAAGGTCCCCGCATTCGTGTACTGCACGGCACGCGCCGCATCGACCACGACGGCGCCCATCTTCCGGCGCACCTTGTCGGACACCGCCACCGACGGAGATTCCTCGATGAGCTTCTGGTGCCGGCGCTGAATCGAGCATTCGCGCTCGCCGAGGTGGACGACGTTGCCGTGATGGTCGCCGATGATCTGATACTCGATGTGCCGGGGCGAATCGAGGTACTTCTCGATGTAGACGTCTCCCCGTCCAAAGGCCGCTTCCGCTTCCCGCTGGGCCGTGCGGAAGCTGTGTCCCAGTTCGGACGGCTCACGCACGATGCGCATGCCGCGTCCCCCGCCGCCCGCCACTGCCTTGATGATGACCGGGTATCCGATCTCCTTCGCGAGCTTGAGGCCGGCCTCTTCGCTGTCGACCGGCCCTTCGCTGCCCGGCAGCATCGGCACGCCCGCCTTCTTCATGGCCCGGCGCGCCTTGGCCTTGTCGCCCAGCAGCCGAATGACATGCGGGTCGGGGCCGATGAAGCGGATGTGGCAGGCCTCACAGACCTCGGCCAGGTAGGCGCTCTCGGACAGGAAGCCGTAGCCCGGATGAATGGCATCCGCGCCGGTCACTTCCGCCGCACTGATGATGGCCGGCACATTCAGGTAGCTGTCGGCACTTCGCGCGGGTCCGATGCAGATGTCTTCGTCGGCGAACCGCACATGCAGCGAGTTCTCGTCGGCTTCCGAATACACCGCCACGGTCTTGATGCCGAGTTCCCGGCACGCAAAGATGACGCGGAGCGCGATTTCGCCGCGGTTGGCGACCAGAATCTTTTTAAACATACGGTGATGGTCTACGACTTGAGCCGGACGGCGAACAGCCGCTCGCCGTATTGGACGGCCTGACCGTTCTGCACGTAGACGCTGACAATTTCGCCCTCGTACTCCGAGTCGATCTCATTCATCAGCTTCATGGCCTCTATGATGCACAGCACCTGGCCCTTCCGCACCACGTCTCCGGTGTCGACAAAGGGTTTGGCGCCGGGTTCGGCCGCACGGTAGAACGTGCCGACGATCGGCGACGTGATGATGGCGAGGTCGTCGCCAGCGGGCGCCGCCACGGGCGCCGGGGCGGCCGCCACCGGAACGGCGACCGGGGCCGCCGGGGCGGCAGGCGCGGCCACGACGGCCTGCACCACCGTGCCGCTCTTGAGTCGCAGCTTGACGTCAGCCCGCTCCAGTTCGAACTCGCTGAGGTCGCGCTCGAGCACAAAGTCGACCAGCTGCTTGATTTCGTCGAGTGTCATCGCGTGTGTCTACCCTTCACCGAGCGGTGTCGTGAGCCAATCGGGTCCCGATGGCGTCATCACCACATCATCTTCAATCCGTACACCGCCCCAACCAGGAAGATAGACCCCGGGTTCGAGCGTGAACACCATGCCTGCCTCGAGCGGGACACCGGCCACCCCGCCTCGCCTGGGCCCCAGCCGCGGGGCCTCGTGCACCTCGAGTCCGAGCCCATGCCCCAACCCGTGGGTGAAATACTCCCCGACCTCCGCGGCCACCAGCACCCGCCGGGCCTCGGCGTCGACCGCATCGGCGGCCACCCCCGGCCGCAGCACCGCGAACGCCGCCCGCTGGGCCCGGAGGACATCCGTCCAGACCTGCTGCTGGCGCGCACTGGTCGTGCCCAGCCGGAGGGTACGCGTCATATCCACCGCGTAGCCCGCATACATGCCGCCGAAGTCGACCACGACCAGGTCTCCCTCCGTCAGCGTCCGGTCGCCCGCCCGATGGTGCGGGCGCGCCCCATTCGGTCCGGACGCCACAATCGTATCAAACGCCGGCTTGTCGAACCCCAGACGCCGGAGGTCTGCCTCGATCAGGGTCGCCACCTCGCGTTCCGTCCGCCCCGTCAGCGACGCCGCGAGTATACCCCCGGCGACGGCCGACAATCGCCGTCCCGCTTCCCGCATGGTCGCCAGTTCCCAGTCGTCCTTCTTGAGACGCAACTGCTCCACCAGCGCCTCGACGGCGACCCACCGGATGGCACTGGCGCTCCCCCCGGTACGGGCCCTGAGGTCGTCGAAATGGCCCACCGTCAGTGCAGCGGGCTCATAGGCCAGCCCGATCGCGCCCAGCACCTGCAGGTGCGCCGCCACCAGCGCATCGGTACTGCTGCCCGCCTGGGCCACATGCCCCCGAATCCCCAGTCCTGCGCGCTCGAGGGCCTGCACATCGTCGGCATAGCGGCTGTCGCTCAGCAGGTGCACCGCCTCGTGGTCGACCACCACCAGCCCTGCACTCCCCTCGAACCCTGTCAGATACGTGATGTTGCTGCGACTGGTGATGAGCGCGGCCTGCACCCCGGCCTCGATGAGACGTGTCCTGAGCCGGCCATGACGGGCCTGCAGCAGTGCCGGAGGCACGGTCATGCCGAGGCTCCCGTCAGCTGCACCAGCCAGCGCTCCAGCTCATCCAGGGCCGCCAGATCTCGGGGCGATGGCGGGGCCACCGCCGCTTCCCTCGCCCTCAGGCGCGCTTCCAGGTCACCGAAGACATCGTCCGTCCAGTGCACAAACGACGGGGTCTCACCGGCGCTGGCCGCGCCAGCCGCCTCGACCGACCGCGCCACCGAAGGGCTGGAGGCATCCGGGGGCACCGCTCCGGGCGCATCGGCCGTCGGCAGCGTCCCGCCGGCGATCAGCTCCCGAAGGCCCCGACGGGCTTCGGGCCGGGTCGGGTCGAGGGCCACCACCTTCAGGAGCGCCTCCATGGCGTCTTCGAGTCGATGCAGCCGGTGCAGCACCCGGGCCCGCATGACGAGGCAGCCCGGGTCGTCCGGCAGCACCTGCAGCCCTTCGTCGCACGCGGCGAGGGCGTCCTCGGCCTGCCCCGAGGCGAGCAACTGCTCGGCGCGTGTCACCCAGCGTCTGCCTGGCTGATCGGGGGCCACTCGGCCAATATCGAGAATCGGCATCGGTCGTCGGTCTGTTCCGACAGGCTACCATCACTGCCGGGGTGACGAGGCCACGCCCGCCCCGGGACCTCCCGTGATTCTCGGCGTAATGAAGATCAGCAGTTCCCGCTGGTCATCGCTGCGGTCATCCCGCTGAAACAGCCGTCCCAGTACGGGCACCCGATG
>JBIIDF010000257.1:0-4416 GCA_044238535.1 Vicinamibacterales bacterium | reverse complement strand
CGAACGCGCAGCGATATGCTAGCGCTCATGCCTGACCCGGTTGTGGACGAGGCCGCCCGCGCCGTGCGACGGCGGCTCGTGCCGTTCCTCTTCCTGCTGTACATCTTCGCGTATCTCGACCGCATCAATATCGGCTTCGCCGCTCTGCAGATGAACGCCGCGCTGGGCCTGTCGGCGGCGGTCTACGGTCTCGGGGCGGGCATCTTCTTCCTGAGCTACACGGCGTTCGAGATCCCCAGCAACCTGATCCTCGCCCGCGTCGGCGCACGTCGATGGATTGCGCGCATCATGGTGACCTGGGGCCTCGTCTCGGCGGCGACGATGCTGGTGACTGGACCGGCGTCGTTCTATGCCCTGCGCTTTCTCCTGGGCGCGGCTGAGGCGGGTTTCTTTCCGGGCATCATCTACTACCTCACGCGCTGGGTGCCCGCCCGTGAACGCGCCCGCACCATTGCGACGTTCATGACGGCGACAGTCACGGCCGGCATTGTGGGCGGCCCCATCTCGGGTGCCCTGCTCGGCATGGACGGCGTCGCCGGCCTTGCCGGCTGGCAGTGGATGTTTATCCTGGAAGGGGTGCCGGCCGCTCTGCTGGGGCTCGTGGTGTGGCGCTGGCTGCCCGATACGCCCGCGGATGCACCGTGGCTGTCGCCGACGCAGCAGCAGGCCCTGACCGATGCCGTGGCCGACGAGCAGCGCGAGCATCCCGGGGAGACAGGTGGGTTGCGGGGCATCTTCACCCACCGGTGGCTCTGGGTGCTGGCCTGTGTCTACTTTGTGGTGCCCGTGGCCCTCTATGCGTTCGGATTCTTCCTGCCGCAGATTCTTCAGGCGCAGTTTCCGGGTACGCCGTTCCAGATTGGTCTGCTGAGCGCCGTGCCTTACGTGGCGGGGGCCATCGGCATGGTGGCGGCAGCCCGGCACTCGGACGCGACCGGAGAGCGCCGTCGTCACATTGCCCTGGCGGCCCTTGTCAGCGCTGTGGGATTTGCGGGCACCGCCTGGGTGCAGGGCGTGGGGCTGTCGCTGTTCTTCCTGTCGGTGGCCATGCTCGGCCTGGCCTCGATGTTCGGGCCCTTCTGGACGCTGGCGACGTCGTTTGTCTCGGGCGCCGGAGCGGCCGCCGGTATTGCCCTCATCAACTCGGTGGGCAACATCGGCGGATTCGTGGGGCCGTCGCTCGTGGGGGCGCTGCGGGCGTCGAGCGAGGGGTTCACCAGTGCCCTGCTGGCCGTCGGGGCTACGGTGCTGCTGGGGGGCCTGCTGGTGCTGGCAGTGCCGGATCCGCAAGCAACGCCAGCTGATCGACATCGGTGAACTGCAGCGATTCGGAATTGACGCAGTGCCTCTGGTGCGTCGGCGCCGGGCCGTCGGGGAAGACGTGGCCCAGGTGCGCATCGCAGCGCGCACACAGAATTTCCACCCGTACCATGCCGTAGCTGGTATCGCGCTTCGTGGCGACATTTTCGTCGGCCACCGGCTCGAAGAAACTGGGCCAGCCCGTGCCCGAGTCGAACTTGGCAAGTGACGAGAACAGCGGCAACCCGCAGCAGACGCAGGAATACACGCCGTGCTGCTTGTTGTCGAGCAGGGTGCCGCAGAAGGGGCGCTCGGTCCCGTGGGCGCGGGCGACCCGAAACTGTTCGGGCGTGAGCTGGCTCATCCACTCGGCGTCCGTGCGCTCTACGCGCGTGACATCGAACGGACCGACCAGCTGGCCCTGCGCATTGAAGACCTTGACAGACACGGTTGAAGGCATAACTCCTAGGATGCCTGATGGCGCGGGAGCGTTGCGAACGTGGATGTGGGCCGCCACGCGGCGCATAACCACGCCGGCCATCAGCCACGGCAGCCAGTCGATGGCGATGCGCTGGTAATACTCGGACGACAGCAGGCCGCGGCCCTCGATATCCCACGAGCCCACCAGCGTGATGCGCGTGGCGACGACGAGCCACGAGGCGACGGACCAGACCAGTGGCAGCAGCGTCACGGCCGTGCCGACCCGCGCCCACATCGCCGCGCGCGTGGCCTCTGGGTCCGGCCCGGTACGCGCTCGGCCTGCCCATGAGGTGGCCGCCTGGCCGTCCTCGAAGATTGGGCTGATGAGCCACAGTAGCGCCGCCGCCACCACCCAGCGACCGCGCGTCGGCAGCTCCGCCACGACCCACCAGGGGGTCCCGCCTCCGAACGACTGAATCGAGACGGCATCGACCAGCAGCTGCAGACCCGCATTCACCACGAGCGCACACGCCGTGGCGGCCAGCATTGCCGCGGCCATGGGTCGGGCGGTGTTCGTCATGAGCGTTTAGCGTTCGCCTGTTGGTCGTTCACGCACACACGCCTCGCGCTTCTCCAGCCGATCAGCGCTGTGGCCTCGGTCTGGCGAAGTATGCCCGGCGAAGCGCCTGCACGAGCCGCTCGTCGACCAGGCCCGCGGGCGTGCCGGCATAGTTGAGCCGCTGCTCTTCCCTGAACTTGTCGACCGCTGCCACGGCTTCTTCATCAAACCGTGCATAGTCCTGCTGATAGGCCGCGGCCGCTCGTCGGGCCTCGGTCTGGGCCTGCTCGAACGCTGCCGGATTCGATTGCCGCAACGCCTGATTGGCCTGCGCGTTCATGACCGGAGCCTCGGGGAACGGCGTCAGTGTTGGTCGCCAGTAGCCGAGTGCGTGCAGCATCCGCTTAAGCTCGATGACGTCGGCACCTTCGATGCGTGAGAACGTCCGGTGCCCGAGGCGTCGGGCCGTCGTGTAGTAAATGCGCTTCATTTCGCCGACGGGCTCGGCATGCTCGCCGACCTCGATGGCCAGACTGATGTAATCACCGCCACGCCCCGGGTCCTTCGGGTCGGCAATCTTGATCGCCGCCGACTGCAGGTTGCCCCAGCGGCGGTCACCGCCCTTCTGCTGTCCGGCTTCCAGTGCCAGAATCATGCGTTCCGCCAGTGGCAGGCCAGTCGACTCGAGCGCTTCGAACGTCGTCGCGACGGCCTCGACCACTTCAGGACCGACCATGATGTTGGCCTGCACCGTGTAGTTGCGCCCCTGTCGGCTGCCCGCCCAGTCGCCGTTGTTGCGCCCGGTGTGCGCCGCCCCGCGTCCCTGCATGTCGATCATGCCGAGCTGGCGCGACTCGCGGCTCGCATCGGCCGACAGTAATTGAGCAATCGCGTCCGCCGGTGCCACCCCGCCCGCCATCAGGTCGAGGCCTTTGACCCCGTACTCGACCATCGTCGAGGCCTGAGTGCAGACGGCGCCCACACCCGCGCGCACCCACGGGACCGCCCGTCCCACAAACGGCACGCGCGTGGTCACCGCGGCTCCCGACTGCCCGGTGGCCGGATCGATGGCGCAGAGCGAAAACGTCGAGTACTGCGGGTCGCCGAGCGCATCGATGGTGACACCGTCCGGGGCACGGAACTGTGCGGACGCGACAGACGTCGTCAGCACCATCAGGGAGCAGAGCAGCGAGCGGGCGCGAATCATCGGACCTCCATCCCTCAGATGGTAGACTGTTTCCCCTTCGGCCGCTCGGCTCTTCTCTTCGGGTTCTTCTCCGCATGACATCCATTGCCCAACGCCTCGCTGACCTGCTGTCGGTGCAGGTCCGTCAGGTTGATGCGGCCATCGCGCTGCTCGACGACAAGGCCACCGTACCGTTCATCGCGCGCTACCGCAAGGAGGCCACCGGCGGACTCGACGACGTGCAGCTGCGGACACTGGAGGAGCAGCTGGGCTACCTGCGCGAGCTGGAGGACCGTCGCGCCACCGTGCTGAAGAGCATCGGGGAACAGGGCAAGCTCACGCCGGAACTCGAGGCACTGGTGCGTGCGGCAGACACGAAGGCGCGTCTGGAAGACCTGTATCTGCCCTACAAGCCGAAGCGACGCACGCGCGGCCAGATTGCGCGCGATGCCGGCCTCGAGCCTCTGGCGCAGATGCTCTACAGCGACCCCAGCCGGCAGCCAGAGACTGCTGCGGCTGCCTATGTGAATGCCGAGGCCGGAGTCGCCGATGTCGCGGCGGCCCTCGAAGGCGCCCGATGGATTCTGGTGGAGCAGTGGGCCGAAGATGCCGAACTGCTTGGTACCCTGCGCGACCTGCTGTGGCAGAAAGCCGAGTGGCGGTCGACGGTGGTGCCGGGCAAGGAAGAGGAAGGCGCGAAGTTCTCGGACTACTTCGCGGCGAGCGAGCGCATGGCGACACTGCCCTCGCATCGTGCGCTCGCCTTGCTGCGTGGTCGCAATGAGGGCATCCTGCGCCTGGGGATGTCACTGCCTGATGAAGGCCTCCCTGCGGGCACGCCCACCGAACCCGAGCGGCGAATCGCCGCACGCGTGGGCGTCGAAGACCGTCGGCGTCCGGCCGACGCCTGGCTGCGCGAGACCGTGCGCTGGACATGGAAATTCAAGCTGGC
>JBIIDF010000034.1:0-15442 GCA_044238535.1 Vicinamibacterales bacterium | reverse complement strand
GTCTGGCAGCGATTTCTCGAGAAATACGGCGAGGAAAACCAGCTCGTGAATTTCTTCTTCTCGGATCACTCACGAGCCGGCGCGCGTAAGAAGAACCTTGAGCGTGAATTGCAGTGGAACTACCGGCGACCGCCCGGTCCGCATCGCTGAGCCGCGGGACCCGTCAGCGGTCGCCTGTGTGCCATCGCGCCCGTCGAATCGTGCGCTCAGAGACCCGAGGACATCGCCCAGCTGCTGAGCCTCAGCGTGCATACGGTCGATTCGCACCGCAGTCGCCTGATGGAAAAGCTGAACCTCAACTCCACCGGCCAGCTGGTGCGCTTCGCCATTCGCAATGGGCTGGTGACCTGACGGGCCATACCCGCCATGGACGACGGGGACACGAACGGGTGAGGGCCCGCACTGGGTCACTCACCCGTTCGGCAGACGCGGAACCGCTTACGGCTTGCGTGCAGGGGCCGCCGCTTTGGCGGCGGGGGCAGTGCCCTTCCCCTTGGTGACGAGCTTCTGCACGCGCCAGTTGATGAGCTCACCCACCCAGATCTCATCCTCCGAGGGGCACGCGATGGCGTGAATCCAGCCGAACTCGCCGAGATTGCGGCCGGGCTGGCCATACACCCCCAGCACCTTCCCTTCGAGCGATACCTTGTAGATGCGGCTGGGGTAGAGGTCGCCGATGAACAGCACCGGATTCGGACCGGGCGTCATGCACAGGGCGTCGGGGGCCCCGGGGGCCTGCGAGCCGGTCTTGGCATTGGGCGCCTCGCTGCCGTAGGTAATCTTGCCGCGCGCGGTGTCCACCGGCACATCGACAATGAACTCACGGAGGAACTGCCCCTCGGTGTTCAGCACCTGGATCCGGCGGTTGCCGCGGTCGGCCACGAAAATCTCGTCGTTCGGACCGACGGCGATGCCGTGCGGCGTATCGAACTGGCCGGGCCCCTTGCCGAGGCTACCCCAGCTGGCGATCCACTCACCCTTCGCGTTCACCTTGGCCACGCGGGAGTTGACATACCCGTCCGTGAAGTAGCTGTTGCCCTTGCTGTCCCACGCCACGTCGGTGGGCTGGTTGAACACGTTGTCGCGGTGCACGGGCACGGGGTTCCGCGGATTGTTGTTGGCGGGCAGTTCGACCGGCAGACCGGCGCGCTTCAGAATCTGGCCGATCTGGGACGCGTAATCGGGCGGCACATCGAGATGCGACGACTCGCCCTTGCGGCCGAACACCCACTCGGTCCGCCCCTGCGGATTGAGCTTGAGGATCATGTTCGAGCCCTTGTCGACGACCCAGATGTTGTCCTGCTTGTCGATGCGTACGGCATGGGCATACGACCACGCGAACAGGTTCTTGCCAATCTCGCGGACAAAGCGCCCGCGGTTGTCGAACTCGAGCAACTGCGCGGCGGTCGCCATGTAGGCCGGCCCGGTCGAGTTGCCGCGGGAGAAGACAAACAGATGCCCCTTCGAGTTCATCGCCACGCCGGCGATTTCGCCGAAGTGGACGTCGGGCGGCAGCGTCAGGGGGTTCGGCACCGACTCGAACGGCAGTTCGGGCACGGCGGCCGGGGGGGCCTGCTGAGTGGAGACCGGTGCGGCCACAAGGGCCGAGAGGGTCAGGGCGACGGCGAGGGACAGTCGGTTCATGGGCGGACACGCTACCGCGAGTGATGGGGGTTCGTAAAGCGGAAGCTCGCTGACTGTAAAGAAGACTTAACAATCGCGATGACCGCCGAGTGCTCGTGTCCACTCCATGGGGGCGTCGACAACGCCCTGTGGAGGGAGACCGTCTCCGAGAGTCAGTCGTATCTGGGCCGTGCTGCTGGCCGCTGGCGGGTCCATCGCATCGGCATAGGAAATCACCGGTGCCGTCTCGGGAACCGTCAAGGATTCATCCGGCGGCGTCCGATTCATGACCGACCTGAACGATCCCACCGCTCCGCAGCGCAAGAACACCGCCTACGGCATGGCCAACTCGTTCCAGGGACCGCGCGTCATCCGCTTCGCCGTGACGTTCGCGACCTGGTCGCCGCCCGTGTGCCCTGGTTCCTCTCGAGGGACTCGGGCCACCGGCCCCTCACACCACGCGGCGGGACAAGTCCGCGCCCCGCTTTTTCATCGCATTTCTCCCCTTCCGCTTGCCACCGGCGCCACGCGCGCCTATGCTGAACGCCTTCGTGGCGCGATTCCTGAGTCCCGTCTACTTTCTGCTGCTGGCCGTCGTGCATACGTGGCCCATGGCCACCAGTCCGGGCACCCTCACCCGCAACGACAACGGCGACGCCGTCCTGAACGAGTGGATTCTCGCGTGGGTGGCCCACGCCCTGCGCACCGACCCACTGTCACTCTTCCATCCGCCCATCTTCTACCCCGACCGCTACGCTCTCGCGTTCTCCGAGAACCTGCTGGTGCCCGCGCTGCTGGGTCTGCCGCTGCAGTGGGCCGGATGGTCGCCCGTGCTGGTGCACAACCTGCTGTTCATGGCCGGATTCGCCCTGTCCGGATTCACCACGAGCGTGGTGGTCACCCGATGGACCGGCGACCGATGGGCCGGTCTGCTCGCGGGCACCGCCCTCGCATTCAATGCGCACACGCTGACACGCCTCGCGCATATTCAGGCGCAATATTTCGCATTTTTCCCCCTGGCGCTGTTCGCCCTCGACCAGCTCGTCCGCGAACCGCGCCTCCGCCACGCGCAACAGCTGGCGCTGTGGTTCGTGCTGCAGGCGTACTCGTCCATCTATTTCCTCACGTTCACGACCCTCGGTCTGGTCGCGGCCACCCTGGCGCGCCCCGATGCCCTGCGGCGCCTGCGGTCATGGGGCCCCTACGCCGTGCTCGCCGGCACCGTCGCCCTCCTCTGCTGCCTGCCCATGCTCTGGCCCTACCAGAAGGCGAGCGAGTTGCAGCAGACCACGCGCACCCTGACCGAGGTCGCGCGTTTCTCGGCCGTGCCGCAGGCCTGGCTCTCGACGGGAGGACGCCTGCACTACGACACGTGGAGCAAACCGTTTTTCTGGCGCGACGCCCTCTTCCCCGGTGTCACGGTCCTGCTCCTCGGCCTCGTGGCTATGGCCGGGGCGCCCGTGCGTCGCGACCCCCGCGTGCGCATGGTGAGCGCGGTGGCCATCACGGGCGTGGCCCTGTCATTCGGACCAGCCCTGCCCGGCTACTCGGCGCTCTATCACGCGTTCCCCCTCATGGGCGCCATTCGCGGAGCCGCCCGCTTCGGTCAGCTCGGGCTGGCCGGACTGGCGCTGCTGGCCGGCTTCGGGCTGGCCTCGCTGCGCCAGCAAATCACCCATCCCATGCGTCGACGCGTGGTCTCGGCCGCCGCGCTGCTGATCGTGTCGGCCGAAGCCCTCCGCGCTCCGCTGGGCCTCACCAGATTCGATGGCATCGACCGCGTCTACGACACCCTCGCGGCCCCTGAGGTCACCGGCGTGGTCGAGCTGCCGCATCCGTCGATTCTCTATATTCATGTCAACGCCGAGTACATGCTGAATGCGACCAGGCACTGGAAGCCGCTTGTCAACGGCTACAGCGGCCTGACGCCCCGCTCCTATCGCACCACCAACGCCACGCTGTCACAGTTCCCCGATCAGGCCTCGCTGGACATGCTGCGCTCACTGGGGGTGTCGCACGTGGTGCTGCACACCGACCGCCTCACGCCTTCGACGCGCGAGGCCATCGCCGGCCGCCCCGACCTGCGCACCTATGCCGAGTCCGGGGCCATCCGCATCGTCACGGTGCCGTAGGGCGTTCTCGGTCGTGTCCATCCCGCCCATGACCGGTCGCCTGAAGCTGGCCTTCGGCCTCATCCTTGGGGTCGCCGCGGCGCTGCGGCTCTATGGACTGGGCTTCGGGCTGCCGTATACGCAGGCGCGGCCGGACGAAACCATCATCATCGATGTGGCGCGGCGGTTTCTCTCGGGCGTGCCATCGCCGCGATTCTTCGACTATCCGACGTTCTACATGTTTATCGAGACGCTGGTCTACGGCGCCTATGCGCTGCTGGGCCTGGCCCTCGGATGGTTCACGTCGTTCGGCGACTTCGAGCGCAGTTGGCCCACGCACTGGGCGCCGTTCTTCCTGATGGCCCGCGGCATCTCTGTCGTCAGCGGCGTCGTCTCTGTCTGGCTGGTCGGACGCATCGCCCGGCACCTGGCCGGTGACGTGGCGGCCCTCGCGGCGTCGGCCCTGCTCGCGGTGGCGTTCCTGCATGTGCGCGACTCGCACTACGGCACCACCGACGTGACGATGATCATGCTGGCGCTGGCCTCGATACACGCCCTGCTGCAGGCGGACGATCACACCCCGGGGGCCGACGCGCGTGCAGGACTGTGGGCAGGCCTGTCGGCCGCGACCAAATACAACGGCATTCTGGTGGCCGTTGCGCTGCCGTTCAGCCTGCTGCGGGATGCCGCACAACCCGGCCGGATCCCGGCCACCACCGGCCGCGTGTGGCGCTACGGCGTGGCTGGGGCGCTGGCGTTCATGGCCGCTGCGCCGTTTGTGTTCCTCCAGTATCCGAAATTCCTGGAAGCGATGGCCCTGTTGCAGTCGTCCATGTCCACGGGCATGGGAGGCCTCGCGGCGTCAGGCATCGGCAACGTTGACAACGGCTGGATGTATCACCTCACCACGTCCCTGCGCTGGGGCGTGGGCGAACCACTCCTGATGGCAGGACTGGCTGGACTCACAGGACTGGTGATCACCAGTCCGAGGCGCGGTGCGCTGGTCGCGGCCCTTCCTGTGGCGATGTTTGTCGTGGCGGGGGCGTCCCGCAACGTCTTTGTGCGCTACATGCTGCCAGTGGTGCCGTTTCTCTGCATCGGCGCAGGATGGCTGGTGGCTCAGGTAGCCGTCCGGGTGTCGGCGCGTGTGGGTCGGCCATGGGCGACCGCAGTCACGGTGGCACTGGTGGTGGGGCTGGCCGCACCCACCGCCCTGTCGAGCGTGGCCTTTGTCCGCATCCTCGCGCGGGAAGACACGCGTGTCACCCTGGCGCACTGGATGGATGCGTCGCTCCCCTCAGGCACCTCGGTCCTGCTGGCGGGTTCGCGCTACGGCCATCCGCATCCCGTGCGCTGGCGCGAATGGGCCCTCTGGACCTGGGACCGCGACCGCCTGCGGTTTGTCCCCCGCGGCCCCTCCGACGATACACAGCCCGCGTGGATCATCATGCAGGACTCGCCGCTGCCCTTCAGTATGCCGCAACCCGATGCGGTTGCCTTGCTCGCGCAGGGGTATGACCTCGTGCATGCGGTCCGCGGACACAGCCCGGAACCGGCGATCTACGACATGCAGGACGCGTTCTTTGTCCCCTACGCCGGCTTCTCGGGGACCACGAATCCCGGCCCCAACTTTGCGGTGTATCGCCGGCGTACCGCACCCTGACATCGGGCGCACCCGTATCGGACACGGCGTGGCACCGGCCTCACCCGCCGGCCGTGCTCACGGTGACGCGTCAGCGCGCGAGGCGCGTCAACACCTCGTCGATCCGCGTGCCGGGTCCATACGATTTCAGCCCCTCGCGGTGCGCATCGGGCACATTGTGCGGACACGGCTGCCACTCGCCAATCACGGTCTGCACCGGTATCAGCCCGGCCCACACCGGCACACCAACGTCTTCAGGGTTGTCGGCGTTCATCTTCGCGCGCACCTTGGCCGTCGCCTCCTCGATGGTCATGCCGACCACGCTCGTGGCCTTCAGTTCCTGCGCGGTCATGGGCCGCAGTGCCTCATCGCGCCCGGGGTAAAACCGTTCGAGCATCGCGTGCAGGGCCTGCGCCTTCTCCGCGGCATCCTCGATGGCCGCCGCCGTGCCGAAGCACATCGCCGAGCGGTAGTTGACGGAATGGTTGAAGCCGCACCGCGCCAGGACCATCGCATCGAGGTGCGACACGGTCAGGCACACGGGCACCCGATCGTGCTGCGAGCGAAGCATCCGGCTGGCACTCGACCCGTGCCAGTAGAGTCGGTTGTCGACGCGCCAGTGAATGGTGGGCGTGCAGTAGGGCTGGCCATCAACCACATAGGCAAGGTGACAGAGCATCGCGGCGTCCAGGATGCGGTAGACATCGGCGTGCGCGTGGCTCGCACGCTCAGGCAGGCGCCGGGCCCGGTTGCGGGCCGAGGACGGAAACACCCCGGTCACTCCGGGTGAACTGTTCACGGGATCGTGGGTCCGCATCACGCCCCCTCCCCTTTCCGCGCCGCTGCGAGCATCAGCACCGACGCATAGCTCACCACCCCGACCACCAGCCACCGCAGCACCTCGAGCGGCAGCGACTTCACGACATAGGCGGCCACGAGCACCCCGGGAATCCCTGCGAGCGTCAGGGCCAGTGCTGCCGTTCCGTCGAAGCGGCCGGTCTTCACGAACCGAATCCCGCATCCGGCCTGCATGTACGCCGCCGATCCCATGACGATGGGGAAGGCCGAGCGGGGATTCAGCCCCATGAACGAGAACACGAGCAGACCCGGTGCGTAATTGCCGATGCCGAGGGCATTCAGGCCCCCGAGAATGAAGTTGAAGGCCATGGCCCCCAGCAGGCTGGTCCCCGCAAACCCGGTGGCATCACCGCCCCCCGCCACCAATCCCAGATTCGTGGCGGTCATGAAGCAGGCCCCGACGAGCAGGGCCACCCCCATGCCGACCTGGATCGGCCGAGCCTGCAGGCGTGACACCACCGCTGCGCCGAGCACCGACCCGGCGAACGCGGCAGCCACCAGGACCACCAGTGTGACCGGGTCGACCTGGATGGCCGTGATGAAGGCAAACGCCTCGACCGCCACTGGCAGCGCTGACCCGACGTTGAGCGTGCCGGGAATGAGTTCGTCCCTGACGAGCCTGGTCATCCGGAAGAACGCGGTCGTCGGCGCGAAATTGCCAATGCCGAGGGTGTCGAAGAAGAGCGATACGGCGCCAAAGACCAGCAGCAGCAGGGACGGCCTGCCGTGCGGGGGCTGGTTCGCGCGCCACGCCCGCGCCCAGACGAGGGCAAACACCAGCGAAATGATCGCCATGACCGACAGCAGGACCGACACGGGAGACCGCATGCGTGTATCCTTGCCGAACAAGTGGCCTAGCGTATAGACCACTTTGATAACATTTTGATAAGCCACTTATGCCGCGTCGCCCTGCTGGTCTCCCCGTGTGGCCCATGACGCCGGTCTCGTCTGCCGACGGGAGCCCCGCGCGCAGCCAGCAGGCCTACTCCGCGCTGCGCAGGCTGGTGCTCTCGGGGCGCGTGCCGGTGGGGTCACGGCTGCCGTCCACCCGCGCCCTGGCCACCGCGCTCGGCGTCGCCCGGAATACCGTGCTGCAGGCGATGGACCGGCTGGTCGCCGACGGTCTGATCGAATGCCGGCAGGGATCGGGCTGTCGGGTCCTGGCGTCGCTGGCGACTCCTCCCGTGTCACGTCCCCCGCAGACGCTCGCCGCTCAGGCACGCCTGCTCCGTCCGCGTGCGTTTTCGCTGGGGCTGCCGGCCATCGATGACTTTCCCGTCGAGTTATGGGGACGACTGACCCGCAGGCGCTGGCACACCGCCAGCCCCACCCTGCTCGGCTACGGAAGCCCGGGCGGCTACCGTCCGTTGCGCGAGGCCCTCGCCCAGCACCTGCGCGACACGCGTGCGGTCCGATGCTCCTGGGACCAGGTGGTCATCGCCCCCGGCGTGCGGGCGGCCCTGGCGATGGCCGCCCGCGCCGTCCTCGATGCGCGCGACCAGGTCTGGATGGAAGACCCCGGGTTCATGCCCGCCTCGCAGTTGCTCTCGGGCGAGGGAGTACGTGTCTGTCCGGTCCCCGTGGACCGCGAAGGGCTGGATGTGGCGCGTGGTCGCCGGCGCTGGCCGCGTGCCCGCGCCGCCTACGTGACGCCGTCGCATCAGTTCCCGCTGGGACTCACCATGACCCTGGCGAGGCGCCTTGACCTGCTGGACTGGGCATCGGCCGGTGACCGCTGGGTGTTCGAGGACGACTACGACACCGAGTTCCGCTACGCCGGTCCGCCTCTCGCCTCGCTCCAGGGGCTCGATCGCCACGAGCGGGTCATTTACATCGGCACGGTGAGCAAGCGCCTGCTGCCGGCGATTCGCATCGCCTATGCGGTGGTGCCGCATCGGGTGCTTGAGGCCGTCCTTCGGGCCCAGATGGCCAGTGACCGGCACGCCGCGTCCATCGATCAGGCCGTGCTGGCTGACGCCATGGCCGAGGGCCATGTCGCCAGGCACACACGGCGCATGCGCGCGCTCTATGCCGAACGGCGCGCCGCCCTGCTGGACGCGCTGACCACGGACGCATCTGACGTGTGCGCGGTCCAGGCCCCGGAGGCGGGTCTGCACGTGGTGGCGTGGCTGGCCGACGGCATCAGCGAACCCGCTGCGGTCGAGGCCGCCAGGGCCGCGCGACTCGACGTGCGGGGACTCGGCGACTACAGCCATCATCGTCAACCGCCCGCATTGGTCCTCGGCTACGGTGCGGCCTCGCCGACCCAGCTGGTTGAGGCCACGCACACCCTGGCCGGGGTGCTGCGCCGCGTCCGGGCGGCGCGCTGATCCGCCTGCGGGGGGCACCGCAGCGCGCGGGGACGAGGCGCCACCTTCGGGTTCAGGGCAGCGCCTGCCGGTCCGGAGGCATCACGCGACGTCGGGCCTCGGGCGAGGCCAGCACGTCGGGCGAGAAATACCGGGTCAGCACGGTGCGGTCACTGAGGACGGCCACGGCCTGCGCGGCCAGATCCTCCGCCGACGCTGCGGGCGGCTGCTGACGCCGCACCTCGGCGAGCAGTCGCAGGAACGCCCACGTGATGGTGTCGTGGTATCCGGAGGTGGGCGGCGTGCGTCCACTGCGATCGATCCCGCGTGCGGGCCTGGAAGGCCGAGACCAATGCGCCACGCGTCACCGCGTCGGAAGACATCGCGTGTCGATGATCGCAGGAAATTCCGGGGGCTGCCATACAATCCGGCGCATGTGCCTGTGGCTGCTTCGTCCCCTGACTGTCGTGCGCGCTGCCCAGCGAGTGCTGCCTGGGCTGGGCGCCCTCGCCCTGCTGCTCTGGCCTGGAGCCATCGGGATGGGTGCCCAGGGGGTGACGCGACCAGACCCCCTCGACATCGCCCGTCGACTCGCGGCCCGCTACCCGGCCGCGCCCGTCATGAGCTACATCCCCGCACTGTCGTGGTCGGGCTCGCTGCGCCTGGCCCGGATCACCGGCGACGCACGCTGGCGCGAGAAGCCGCGGCGCGAGATGGCGGCCTTCCTCGACGGGCACACGCCCGCGATCGCCGAACCCTATCTGCTGACGAGCCTGGCCGGACATCTGGCCTTCGCCGATGCGGCCGTGCTCGATGCCACCGAGGGAGCCGCGGCCCTCGCCACCCGGGCCGCCGACGTCATGCTGGCCCCGGCCGGTGAGGCCCTGCCGGTCCGGTACGCCAGGCAGTGGACCGACGACATGTTCATGGCCACGTCCGTGCTGGCGCGCGTCGCCGCGACTTCACGCGACCCGAAGTACGCCGCCGCGGTGAGCCGCCTGCTGCTGAGCTACAGCGAGCAGTTGCAGCGTCCCGATGGCGTGTTCGTCCATAGTCGGCTGGGACCACACGCCTGGGGGCGAGGGAATGGCTTCGCCCTGCTGGGCCTGCTCGACGCGCTGACCTATCTGCCCGAATCCTGGCCCGACCGGCCGAAAGTGCTGGCCATCTTTCAACGGCACGTCGCCGCACTCGCGCGCCATCAGGACGAGGAAGGCATGTGGCACCAGGTCGTCGATGTGCCCTCCAGCTACAAGGAGTTCACGGTGACGGCCATGACGGTGGCCGCCCTCGCCAGGGGAATCAGCCGCGGGTGGCTTGACCGGGCCACGTATCAACCGGTGCTCGAACGGGGCTGGCGAGCGGTCGCCTCACGAATCACCGCCGACGGCATCACGCGGGACGTCTGCAGCGGGACCGGGTCGGAACCGACACTCGAGTACTACCTCACCCGGCCGGTGTCCCCGGGCGCCGATGACCGGGGCGGCGCGATGGGTCTGCTTGCGGCACTGGAAGTGGCCTCGCTCACGCCGTGACGGCACGCGTCCTGCATAATGGGGTCCCATGGTGACTGCACTGTCCTCTCGCGTGTCCACCCTGTCGCTGGCCATCATGGTGGCCGTGACGCTGGGCATGACCGGTTGTAGCGGCGGATCCTCGTCGACCCCCACCGCCCCGAGCACCACGACGCCCCCCGCCTCGACCCCACCTCCCACGTCGGGCGGAGGCACCTCGACGGTCACCGTGTCCTTCAACCAGGACGTCAGTCCGATTCTGCAGGCCGACTGCGCGCGCTGTCACTCCGGGTCCCGTCCAGACGGGAACTTCTCGGTGACGTCTTACGCGAACGTGATGCGGGCCGTCGTGGTCGGCAGCGCCAACAGTCCCCTCGTCAGGGAAACACGCCCCGGAGGCGGGATGTACGGCAACTGGTCCGGCAATGCGGCCACCAAGGCGGAAACCGTCCGGGCATGGGTCGTCGATAATCGCGCCGCGGAATCGCGCTGACCCCGCGCCGGCACCGAACCACCGGGGCCTCACGCCTCGGGTTCGCCGGCGTCGCTAGACACACACATGATTCAGGACGCGTGACATCTTCCCCTTGTGGAGTAGACCGTGGGCGCATATTCTGCGCCTATGCGGCTGTTTCTGCAGGGGCTCGTGGTTGGTGTGGCAGTGCTTGCGCTGTCGGCGCCCGCCCTGGCGCAGTCGGTCTACCGCGTCTCGCGTGTCGTGGATGGCGACACCGTGGTCCTGCGTGGCCTCGGCACCGTGCGCCTTATTGGCATCGACACCCCGGAGACGGTCGACCCCCGCAAACCCGTCCAGCGATTCGGGAAGGAGGCCTCGGCGGCGCTGCGCGCCATGATCGGCGGCCGTGATGTGGTGGTCGAATACGACCAGGACCGCTCGGACAAATACAACCGGACGCTCGCCTACCTCTATCTGACCGATGGCACCTTCGTGAATCTCGAGATGATTCGTCAGGGCTACGCGCATGCCTACGTGAAGTATCCCTTCCGGGAACAGTCACGGTTCCGCGCCGCCGAACGTGAGGCCCGCACGGCCGAGCGAGGCCTGTGGAGCGACTCAGCCGGCGACAGCACGCTGTCGGCCGCCGCCATTCAGACCCGCTCCTCAACCGCCCGCGTGTGGGTCAACACCTCGTCGGGCGTGTATCACTGCGAAGGTACCCGGTATTACGGGAACACCAAACGCGGCGCGTTTATGACCGAGTCTGCCGCTCGCGCCGAGGGCCGCCGGCCGGCCGGTGGCCGCCCGTGCGGGTAGGTGCGCCGCCCGCCCCAGGTCTGCCGGAGTCGCGCGTCCAGGGCCGCTGGCCTCCGCCCTGCGGGCGTCCGCCCGGCGCGGTGTTGAAACGTCGGTCGGAACCGGAACCGAAGGGGCGTCCCTGGCCACCGCCGGGGCGCGTGCCCTGGCCCGAGGAGGGTCGTGCCCCGTAGCCTGTGCCCGGCGCCTGGGGACGCGACCCATAGGGCGCCCCCGGTCGAGACCCGAATCCCGCACCGCCTCGTGGACCAGACCCTGCCCCCGGCCGCGAGTCATACCCCTGGGACGTCCGGGGGCCGGACGAATAGCCGCCCCCCCCGTGAGGACGAGGGGCAAACCCGGACGAGGGGCGCGACCCCTGGCCACTCATGGGCCGGGGTGCCTTGCCAGAACCGTGGGCACGTGCCCCCGGGTGGCTGTCGCCGCCCCCGGGTGGACGCGAACCGGCAGGCGGCCGCGGCCGGTCATCGCCGTGGAACGACGATGGACCGCCCTCGGCGCGTGCGCTGGGCGCCGGCCGGCGCTGAGGACGCGGCCCCCGCGGATGGCCCGGGAGTCCCTGATGCCGACGGTCAGGCTCGGGGAGGGCCTCCTCCGACGTCGCGGTGGAATTCACCCCGTCCAGAGCGATTTTCTCAATCGGGTCGGGCAGCAGTCGCTGAATCGCCCGCATCAGCGGGGCTTCTTCCGCCGTCACCAGCGAGACCGCACGCCCCGGATGTCCGGCTCGGCCCGTCCGGCCGGCGCGATGGATGTAGTCTTCGGCGACGAGCGGCAAATCGAAATTCACCACCAGCGGCAGCTGCGCGATGTCGAGCCCGCGCGCTGCGATGTCGGTGGCGACGAGCACCGCGACGCGTCCGCGCTTGAATTCCTCGAGGGCCTTCACCCGCGCAGCCTGGCTCTTGTTCCCGTGGATCACGGCGGTCGTCACACCCGCCCGTTCCAGATACTGGCCCACGCGATTCGCCCCGTGTTTGGTCCGGCAGAACACCAGCGCCTGCGGCACCAGGGGGGTCGTCAGCAGGTGCGTCAGCAGGGCCCCCTTCTGCTCGGGCACGGTCGGAATGCCCTGATGCGTCACCGTCTGCGCCATCACCTGGCCCTCGGAGACGTCAACGCGCGCCGGATCCTGTGTGAATTCCTTGGCGAGCCGCGTGACCTCGGACGGCAGCGTGGCCGAGAACAGCAGCGTCTGCCGTTCGGCGGGCAGCTCGGTCAGGATGCGGCGGAGCGGGGGCAGGAACCCCATATCGAGCATGCGATCGGCCTCATCGAGGACGAGCACGCGGATGCTGGCCAGGTGCACGGTGCCCTGGTCGAGGTGGTCGATCAGGCGACCCGGGGTGGCCACGATGATGTCGGTGCCGCGGCGCAACTCCTGACGCTGCGCGTGGAAGGACACACCGCCGAAGATCACGGCAACGCGGAGGTTGGCGGGCACACTGTAGGTGGCCAGGGACTGCTTCACCTGCAACGCCAGTTCACGCGTCGGCACGAGCACCAGGGCGCGCGGCAGTCGAGGCCCTGCGGGCACACCGCCGACGACCCGAAGCCGGTCGATCATGGGCAGACCGAAGGCGGCGGTCTTGCCGGTGCCTGTCTGCGCGCGCGCGAGCAGATCACGACCGGAGAGGACAATGGGAATGGCCTGCTGCTGCACCGGGGTCGGCTGGGTGTAGCCGAGCGCGGTCAGGGGTTTGCAGACGATGGGCGAGAGCCCGAGAGACAGAAACGGCACGGTGGTGCACTCCATGAAAGGCCTGGAGCGTTCCGTAAACCGCACATCGCAGGCAGACGTTTCTATGATAGCGCGGAATACGGGACGCCTCCTCGGGAATCTCATCGAGGCCGGCGCCGGCTATAAATTTTTCGAATACCGCCATTAGAATCGCACGTCGCCTGTTAGGATGGCGCCCGATGGCTGGCACGCTCTTCGAGACGGTGTGGGACACCCACGCCGTGCGTCTCCTTCCCAACGGCCACACGCAGCTGTATGTGGGGCTGCACCTGGTGCACGAGGTCACGAGTCCGCAGGCGTTCGACATGCTGCGGGCACGCGGGTGGACCGTCCGGGCCCCGCATCGCACGTTCGCGACGGTGGACCACATTGTCCCGACCCGCCAGCAGTCGAGGCCGTTCGGCGATCTCATGGCCGAGACCATGGCCACCGCGCTCGAGCAGAACTGCCGCGCCGCCGGCATCCCCCTCTTCGACCTGCCGAGCGGACGGCAGGGCATCGTGCACGTGGTGGGCCCCGAACTGGGACTGACCCAGCCCGGTATGACCATCGCGTGCGGTGACAGCCACACGTCCACCCACGGGGCCTTCGGCGCCCTGGCCTTCGGCATCGGCACCTCGCAGGTGCGCGATGTGCTGGCCTCGCAGTGTGTGGCCTTGCCGCGCCTCGCGGTCCGCCGCATTGACGTCGACGGCACCCTGCCGCCGGGCGTGACGGCCAAGGACGTGATTCTCACGATCATCCGCCGGCTGGGCGTGGACGGGGGCAATGGCTACGCCTACGAGTACGGGGGCCCGGTCATTGACCGCATGTCGATGGACGAACGCATGACTGTCTGCAACATGTCCATCGAGGGTGGCGCGCGGATGGGCTACGTCAACCCCGACGCGACGACCGTCGAGTTTCTGCGTGGCCGTCCCTACGTTCCGCAGGGTGCCGATTTCGACGCTGCGGCCACCCGCTGGCTCGCGCTCGCCTCCGGACCCGACGCCACCTACGCCGACCGCGTGCGCATCGATGGCAGCGCGCTGGCCCCCACGGTCACCTGGGGGATCAATCCCGGGCAATCCGTGGCCATCGATGAGGCCCTGCCCGACCCCGCCGCCCTGAGCGGCGCCGAGGCCTCGAGCGTGTCCGAGGCCCTGGCCTACATGCAGCTGCCGGCCGGGCATGTCATGCGCGGCACGCCGATCCAGGTGGCCTTCATCGGGTCGTGCACGAACGGCCGCCTGTCCGATCTGCGCAACGCCGCGGCCGTGGTCCGCGGACATCGCGTGGCCCCGCAGGTCCGTGCGATGGTCGTGCCGGGCTCGCAGCAGGTACGCGCCGCCGCCGAGGCGGAAGGCCTGGACGTGGTCTTCCGCGAGGCCGGTTTTGAATGGCGCGGGGCCGGCTGTTCGATGTGCCTGGCGATGAACGACGACCGCCTGCAGGGCGACGACATGTGCGCCGCCTCGTCGAACCGGAATTTCAAGGGCCGCCAGGGCAGCCCGACCGGGCGTACGCTGCTGATGAGCCCGGCCATGGTGGCCGCGGCGGCCGTGGCCGGCGAAGTGGTCGATATCAGACGGTGGACACGATGACAGCTTCTGCCTCGACGCGCGCACAGGTCACCGGCCGACTGCTCGTGCTGCCCGGTACCGACATCGACACCGACCGGATCATGCCGGCCCGGTTCCTGAAGGCCATCACCTTCACCGGCCTCGAACAGCACGTGTTCGCCGACGACCGCGCGGCGGCACGCGCCTCAGGGCAGGTGCATCCCTTCGACGAGCCGGCACACGCCGGTGCCTCGATCCTCGTGGCGGGCCCCAACTTCGGCTGCGGGTCGTCGCGCGAGCACGCCCCGCAGGCGCTGCAGCGCTGGGGCATTCAGGCCGTCGTATCCCCTTCGTTTGCCGAGATCTTTGCCGGTAACGCCACCACCATCGGCCTCATCTGCGCGGGCATCACGCCCGACGCTTATGCGGTGATTGCCCGCGATCCCGCGGGCGAGTGGCACCTCGACCTCGACCACCTGACGCTGTCGCGCGGCACACACCAGCTGCCGCTGCAGCTGCCCGACTCCCGCCGTCACGCCCTCCGGTCAGGGGAATGGGATGCGACCGGCCTGCTCCTCGACCGCTACGACGAGGTCATGCGGGTCGACGCCCGGCTGCCGTACTTTTTCACCGCATCGAAAAACGCCTGAGCCGCGTGCGATCGCTCGCCGTCCTTGCGGTAGATGAACCGCAGCGGACGCGGCGACCGCAGCTCGGGGACCTGGACCGCGGCCAGCTGCCCGCGCGCAATCTCGGCCACGGCGCAGCGGCGCGGCAGAATCGCCACCCCCATGCCCATCTCGACCGCGCGCTTGATGCCGTCGAGG
>JBIIDF010000256.1:0-4439 GCA_044238535.1 Vicinamibacterales bacterium | reverse complement strand
CGAAGTGCTCGACGCGATAGCCGCCGTGTAGCGGCAGCAGGTAGCGCGCCAGATCTTCGGGCGTCCGGAACTGCGGGCGCACGCCCGCCTGGGCCTGGACCGTCCGGCGTCCCAACTCGATGCCCGCACAGAGCCGGGCCGCCCGCGCGGGTCCGACGCCGGGAATCCTGCGGAGCTCGTCAGGACTGACGCGCTGCAACCCCTGCACCCCATCACAATGGCGGAGCACCGCCTGTGCCACTTCGAGGGCGTCCTGCTGGGGTGTGCCGCTCCCCAGCAGCAGCGCGACCAGTTCCACATCGCCCAGGGCGGTGCGGCCGACCCGCGCAAGCTTTTCCCGAGGCCAGTCGTTTCGTGGCAGTTCCTTCACTCGACCTCCCGACGCCCTGCGATACACTGCTGACGTATGCGTGTGTGGTTCATGGCCCTGTGCCTGGGGCTGCTGTCTGCCTGCGGCGAACCGCCGCAGAAGGAGATGCATCAGGCCCGCGGGGCGATCGATGCTGCCCGGGCGGCCGGTGCCGCCACGTTCGCTGCGCCTGAACTCGAGGCCGCAGTCGCGGCCATCGGTCGCGCCGAGCAGGCTGTGGCGGCCCGCGACTACCGCCTGGCGCTCAGCCAGGCGCTGGACAGCCGCGAACAGGCGGACGCCGCAACCCGCGTGGCCACAGAGCGAGCGGCTGCTGCCCGCGGCCGCGCCGCCGCCGCCGTGACAGCCGCCACCGCGCTCGTGCAGCGCGCGGCTGAGCGGTTGGCCGCCGCCGATGCGGTCAAGTTGTCGCGACGCCTGACGGCCCCGATCCGGACGACGCTGGCACGTGCGGATCACGCCTTGCAAGAAGCGCGCTCGGCCCTCGGGGCCGACCGCTACGAGGCGGCCAGCCGTGCCGCGCAACAGGCGGCGACCGAAGCCGAATCGGCGCTCTCGGAAATTGAACAGGCGCTGACGCCGCCGCGTCGCAATCGGCGCCGCTAGAAGACGACGGGGCCCAGCAACGTCACCAGCCCCACAATCAGGACAAACGCCACGAGATCGAGCCAGATGCCGTGGCGCATCATCTGTCCAATTGGGACGAAACCCGAACTGTAGACAATGGCGTTCGGCGGTGTGGAGATGGGCATCATGAATCCCATGCTCGCCCCGAGTGTGGCGCCGAGGACGGGCTCAATCGGCCGGATGCCGGCCGAGGTGGAGACGGCGATGGCAATGGGAATAATCATGTTCGCGGACGCCGTATTCGACGCCGCTTCCGACACGATGATGGCAGCGGCAGTGAACACCATGGTGAGTCCCAGGCTCGAGTGCACCGGCAGCCAGGACGTTACGGCATCGCCGAGGGCCGAGGCGAGCCCCGTCGAGAACGCCAGTTCGCCCAATGACAGTCCCCCGCCGTACAGCAGGATGATGCCCCAGTCGATTCGCGCGGCTTCGTCCCAGGTAATGGTGAACTTCCGCTGCGACCAGTCCACGGGCAGCATGAAGAGCAGCAGTGCACCGATGACGGCGACAATGCCTTCAGGCAAGGCCTGGCTGACGCGCAGCGCCCAGGGATGCTGGGCAAGCCCGAGCACGGCGAGCGCGCCGGGTATCAGCCACAACACTACCGTGGTCCCGAAGGCGCAGAGCACATTGGTCTCGGCGCGTGACACCGGTCCCAGCCGTGTCAATTCGGCCCGCACCAGGTCGGTGCTGGCTGGCGCCGGCGGCAGGCCGCGCACGGAGGTGACGTAGAACTGCGCCACGAGATAGGCGAACAACAGGATCACCAGTGGCACGCCCAGCGCCATCCACTGGAAAAACGTGACCTGCACGCCCACCAGCTTCTCCAGCATCCCGATGCCAATCAGATTCGGGGGCGTCCCCACGGGCGTCCCCATGCCACCGACCGACGCCCCGAACGAGGTCAGCAGCATCATGGCCGTCGCGTAACGCCGCACCTCTGCCTGCCGGGCCCCTGCCTGCCGGGCCAGATGCGCCACGATCGACAGCCCGATCGGAAACATCATGGCGGTCGTGGCCGTGTTGCTGATCCACATCGACAGCGCGGTCGTGACCGCCACATAGACCAGCAGAATGCGCCACGGGCTGCTGCCCACCGCGGGCGAGGCCAGCGCCGTGTAGGCAATGCGTCGGTCGACCCCATGCACGAACATGGCTTGCGCCAGGATGAAGCCGCCGAGAAATAGAAAAATGATGGGGTCGGCAAACGGGGCCAGCGCGGTGCGGGCGGAGGTGACCCCCATGACCACCGCCAGGGTCGGCCCCAGGAGGGCCGACACGGCCAGCGGCAGCGCTTCAGACAGCCACAGGACGACGACCAGTGCCATGATGGCCGCCATCGCCTGCGCGTCGTGTGAGAGCCCCATCGGGGCATACCAGCACCCGACGAATGCGAGGGGCGCCACGACGGTGCCCACCGTCCGGCGTCGCCGGTTGAACTGTTCTTCTGCAGGCGAGTAGGTTTCGGCGGTCGCCAGCGCCTCGTGAAACGACGCCATCAGTGCGGTAACCACACTCCGTCGAACAGCACTTCGGACTCACCCGTCAGGAACACGCCCTCGTCTCGCCATTCCACGCGCTGCGTGCCCCCGGGCGCCTCCACGAGCACGTCGCGCCCCGCTCCCCCGGCCACGTGCGCCGCGATGGCCGACGCGCTGGCCCCGGTGCCTGATGCGTGCGTCGGTCCGACGCCACGCTCCCAGATGAGAATTCGCACACGGTCGGGTGCATCCACGACCGCAAACTCCACGTTCGTGCCCGCGGGAAACCGCGGATGCGACGATAGCCCGGGGCCCAGTCTGGCGAACCGCTCGGGCGATGGCAGGTCCGGCATCAGCACCACGCACTGCGGGTTCGCCAGCGTCAGGATGACCGCAGACAGCGACTCGCCAGCCACCTCGAGCGTTTCCTGGGTCACGTGTGCCGGTGGCCCCAGGGCGGCCTGAAAGGTGTAGGTGGTATCGCGATGGCCGGCCAGTGTCAGCGTCTTCCATCCGGCGTCGGTACTGACCCGCCACTGGCCCACCGGGGGCGCCTGCCCCATCCGCTGGAAGGTCAACAGGGCGCCGAGGCATCGCAGACCGTTTCCGGATAGCTCCGACGGACTGCCGTCGGCATTGATGAGCCGCATCGTGGCCGTGCCCTCCGAGGGCACGGTGTAGTAGATGACACCGTCGGCGCCGAGGCCGGTGTAGCGATGACACAGGCGGCGCGTCAGTGCATCCAGCGCCCGCCCCTCCACCTGCGCGGTCGGCACAAACAGGAAATCGTTGCCGTAGGCGTGAGCCTTGGAAACCTGAAAACTCATGATGGGCGGGACACTCCGTCAGGGAATCGTAAACGCATCGAAGACCCAGGTGAATCCCGTGGTCAGACCGATGGTCGGATCGAGGTCGGTCATGCCGACGACAGCGGCCGCGTCAACCCGGACGGGGCCGCGGGTCCAGCGCGTGCCGACACGCAGCACACCCCGGCTCTCGGAGCCGCGCACCACCTGCTGGTTGAAGTTGGCCCGGCCGTTGATCTCGGCCACCACCTCCGCCCCGCGGCCAATCGTCGCCGCCACCGACAGGCCGTAGGTCAACAGGTCATCCTGCCGTGCCGCCCTCGTGGCATCTTCCAGAATCACGAAGCCCACATTGGCCACGACGCGGGCGTTCTCCACGCTCTTGGCCAGCAGGAGAGCCCCATTGAACTCGGTGGCGTCCTTCCCCAGGCCGGACTCGGCACTGGCGCTCGGGATACGGGTCGCCATGCGTACGGCCAGCGACGGCCGCGCGGCGGACTCCCCGAACACCCTGACCTTGGTGGCCACCATGAGGTCACGCACCGACGTCGTGCGGTCGCCAGTCACCGCGAGCGCCGACGTCAGGGGCGCTGGCACACGGTTCGTGATGGCGAGCCTTTGATAAAAGCCGCCGTCGACCTGAACCTCGGCAATGCTACTGACTCCAACGCTGATTCCCATGGTCGGCACCGCCAGCAGATGTCCGGTCAAACCGGAACTGCTGAAGGTGACGGACCGGTCATAGTCGAGGCCACTCTCCAGCATGATGCGCCCGGCGCCGATGGCCTCGGGATCTTCCGTCGTAAACGGGCGTTGCTGGGCCGCGGCGGCACCTGGCCACAGCGTGGCGAGCGTCACGAGCGCGACTGCCAGCCTCACCGTGCACGGATGGCGAATCAGAAGACCTTCCGGCTGTCGAGCAGGATGGTGACCGGCCCGTTGTTAATCATGTGCACTTTCATGTCGGCCTGAAACTCCCCGGTGGCAACCGGCAGCCCCGCTGCGCGAAGGCTCCGCACCACGTCTTCGTATAGCGCTCGAGCCACGTCGGGCGACGCCGCCGACGCGAACGAGGGCCGCCGACCGTTGCGTACGTCACCCGACAGGGTGAACTGCGATACCACCAGCACCGCCCCACCGACGTCGACGACC
>JBIIDF010000255.1:0-4440 GCA_044238535.1 Vicinamibacterales bacterium | reverse complement strand
GTGGCGCTGGTCTTCGGACTGGCGCTGCGGCACCCGGTCGCCGTCGGGGCGCAGGATCCGGTGCCCGTTGATGTCGATGCGCTGCATCGTCCGTTTGACGACGTGCTCGACATCTACGTGCGGGACGGGTTTGTCTACTACAACGCCCTCCGCAGCGAGCGTGCCCGACTCGACCGGTATGTGGCCAGTCTGGATGAGGTGACCGGTGTCGATGCGTGGGACGCGCCCCGGCGTCTGGCGTTCTGGGTGAATGCCTACAACGCGTTCGTGCTGCAGACCGTCATTGATCGGTATCCCATCCGCGGCAAGGCGCCGCAGTATCCCCCGGATAGCATCCGGCAGATTTCCGGGGCGTTCGAGCGACGACCGTTCCGTGCGGCCGGTCGCAGTGTGACACTCGACCAGATTGAGAAAGACCACGTGGCCCCGATTGGCGATGCGCGCGCGCTGCTGGCGCTCGGGCGTGGCGCCCAGGGCGGCGGTCGTCTGCGCAGTGAAGCCTATACCGCGTCGCGTCTCGAGGCACAACTGGCCGCTGCCGCCCGAGAGGTCGTTGAATATCGAGGGCTGGTGCATGTGGATGCGGGTGCCGGGTTGCTCAGCGTGACGCCGCTGTTTTCGTGGCGGGAAGATGTCTTTGTGAGGGCACTGGCCGAGCGGGCTGATGTGCGGTTTGCGTCACGCAGCCCGCTGGAGCGGGCGGTGCTCGCGCTGGTGCTGCCGCATGCTGTGCGGGGCGAGGCCGAGTTCCTTCGGCAGAACGATTTCCGCATGCAGTTTCACGATTTCGACTGGCGCCTGAACGATCTGGCCACGCGCTGACGCCGACGCCACGACGCACGAGGACTCTATGGATTTGCAGCTGCAGGGAAAGACAGCCGTGGTGACGGGGGGAAGCCGGGGGCTGGGTCGCGCCGCCGCGGAGGCACTGGTCGCCGAAGGATGTACGGTGGTGGTCGCCGCGCGAGGAGCGGAGGCGCTGGCGCGCACGTGTGCGCACCTGTCGCAGGTGGCGTCGGCGCAGGCGCGGGTGATTGCGGTGACCTGCGACCTGTCGACGCCCGACGGCGCCGCGCAGGTGATTGAGGCAGCCGTGCGCGAGACCGGACGCCTCGACGTGCTCGTCAACAACATCGGACTCGGCCGGGGCAGCACGCTGGAACAGACCACCGAGGCCGAGTGGCACGAAGCCTTCGACCAGACGCTGTTTCCCGCGCTGCGGTGTTCGCGGCTGGCCGTGCCGCACATGCGGGCCCAGGGCGGTGGCGCCATCATCATCATCTCGTCCATCTACGGGCGCGAGGCCGGTGGCCGCATGACGTACAACGCTGTGAAGGCCGCAGAGATCAGCCTCACCAAGTCACTGGCCCAGCAACTGGCGCCGGATCAGATTCGCGTGGTGGGTGTGGCGCCCGGGTCGATCTTGTTCGAGGGCGGATCGTGGTGGAAGCGCCAGCAGGATGACCCGGCAGGCATCGCGGCGTTCATCGCGCGCGAGCTGCCATTCGGTCGGTTTGGCACCCCCACAGAAGTGGGTGAGGTGGTGACGTTCCTCGCCTCACCGAAGGCCGGGTGGGTGAGCGGCACCACGGTGGTCGTGGACGGCTGCCAGTCGCGGATGTTCTGACGGCGGGCACCGGCACGTCCCGGTGCCGCACCCGCGCGCGCTTCACGACGGGCAGGCCGCTCGGGTGTCACCGGGACACGCGCCCGGTGACCCGTCATGCGGACCCCCAACCGTCCGTCAGCGGCGGTCCCTGAAGAAGGCCCAGTAGACCGGAAGTCCGGCCAGCACCACGCCGAAGGTGATGGACGTCCACTTCGGATCGGTGAGTAGCGCGTTGATGACCAGGCCTGTGGCCGCTGCGACGAAGATGGCCGGCACCCACGGATAGCCGACGACACGGTAGGGGCGGGGCAGGTCGGGATGCGAGCGGCGCAGGGTGTAGATGGCGGCGACGCTGAGGGCATAGAACGGCCACATGGCCAACACGAATGTGTCGGTCAGCTGTTCGAAGGTCTGCGTCATGACCATGGCCACGCCCAGGCCGGCCGCCAGCAGCACCGCGATGTAGGGCGTCTTGAACCGCGGATGCACCGAGGCAATGGCCGGAAAGAACAGCTGATCGTCGGCCATCGCAAAGAAAATGCGCGGTGACGCGAGCATGCTGCCCATCAGCGACCCGAACGTCGAAATCATCACCACCACCGAAATAAACGAGACGCCAGCCTGGCCGAAGATGGCACTCAGCGTGTCGGCCGACACGAGCGTCGACGACTTGAGCCGGTCAATCGGAATCACATACAGGTAGGCGGCGTTGGCCAGCAGGTAGATCGTGATGATGGCGAGGGTGCCCCAGACGATGGCCCGGGGCAGGTTCTTCTGCGGGTCGGTGACTTCACCGCTGGCGAACGTCAGGTCGGCAAACCCGTCGTAGGCCCAGAGCACCGAGATCAGCGCGAGTCCGAACAGCCCCCAGTCGATCGGGGCGCCGTTTGAGGCCATGTTGGCGAACGACGCGCCGGCTGTGCCGCCACCCAGGGCAAACGACGCCAGCACCAGCAGCGCCAGGGCGCCGAACTTGGCCATGGTCGAGATGCCGGCGAAGAGGGCGCCGAGGCGCACACCCACGACGTTGGTCAGCGCGGCCACGATAATGGCGCCTGCGGCGATATAGTCCGCCCACCCGGGATGGGTCGCCGGGTCGATGCCGAACACCCGGAGGAAGTACTCGCCGAAGACCGATGAGATGCCGCCCAGCGCCGAGGCGCGAATCAGCACCAGCTGGGCCCAGCCGTAGAGGAAGGCATAGGGACGCCCCCAGCCTTCCCGCAGGTAGACATACATGCCACCGGTTTCTGGCATGGCTGCGGACAGCTCGGCGAATGCCAGTGCGCCGCACAGCACGATCAGGCCGCCGAGCACCCAGACGCCCAGCATGAAGAGCGGGTCGGGCACGCGCGCCGCGATGCCGGCCGGCGACCGGAAGATGCCGCCGCCGATGGTGATGCCGATTACCAGTCCGATCGAACTCCAGAGCCCGAGCCGTCGCTCAAGTGTGGTCATGGTGCCCGCACTATAGCGGAGAACGGTCCGGGACGGATGCCCGGGGTCAGACCGCAGGCAGCGCGCCGGTCAGGTCCAGAATCGCGGCGGCCAGCACCTTGGTCGAGGTGACCAGGTCGTCGACGGCGCAGAATTCGTCGGGCTGGTGCGCCTGCTCGAGTTCGCCGGGGCCGTACGCCACGCAGTGCGGCACGCCGGCAATGCGGGTGACGTGCTTATGGTCGTAGGTACCCGGACTGGCCACGTGGGCCGGACGCCGGCCGAGCACGTGCTCGACACTGCGGTCGATGGCGGCGATCACCGGCGAGTCGTCCGGTGTGCGTGTGGGGTGCACGACCATGAGGTCGTGGAGCGAGTACTCGACGCGGGGCATGCGGGTGCGTACGCGGTCGATCACCGATTCGATTTCTCGCTTCGTGAAGTCGAAGCCTTCCTCGACCAGGAAGCGCCGGTCGAAGACCGCCCGGCACAGGTCGGCGACGCATGGACTCTGGATGCCGTCGACGGGTTGTCCACCGAAGATGCCGTTGATGTTGAGGGTCGCGTGGCGCGCACCCTCAGGCACGACGGGCACATCCGTCCGCCGTGCGGCGAGCACCGGCTGCAGTTCCTCCTGGATGACATGCAGCAGCGCCCCCATGCCCTCGATGGCATTGACGCCGAGAAACGGCATGCTGCCGTGGGCGATGTGTCCGCGTGCGGCCACTTCGAACCAATACACGCCCCGGTGTCCCACGCACACACGGTCGGGACTGAAGGGCTCGGGAATGATGCAGTAGTCGGTGCGGAGGCTCGACAGGCGTCCCTGTTCCGCCAGATGGGCCACCCCCGCAAAGCCGCCGCTTTCTTCGTCGACCGTGCCGCTGACTTCGATCGTGCCGGGCACGGCGATGCCGGCCCGTCGGATGGCCTCGGCCGCATAAGCTGCCGCCGCAATGCCGGCCTTCATGTCACAGGCACCACGACCGTAGACACGGCCGTCGCGCACGAGACCCGCGAAGGGATCCACGGTCCACCCCTGGCCGACCGGCACCACGTCGAAGTGCCCATTGAGATGCACCGTGGGGCGGGGCCGCACCCCGTGGCGTGTGCCGACGACATTCACGCGCGGGTGCTGGCGCGTGTGCTCGGGCCGCCCCTCGGCGGCGATGTACTCGGTCTCGAACCCGAGCGACGCGAGCCGGTCGCCGATGTAGCGGGCGCAGTCCTCATAGTGGTCCCCCGGCGGGTTGATGGTGGGAATGCGAATCATGCCGACGGTGAAGTCGACGAGTTCGTCGGTGGCCCGTTCCACTTCATGCAGCACCCGGTCGAGCAGCGCGGTCCGTGTCATCGCCCCTGATCGTGGTGCAGGGGACCGGGGTTGGTCAATC
>JBIIDF010000254.1:0-4452 GCA_044238535.1 Vicinamibacterales bacterium | reverse complement strand
CGACCCGCTTCACGTCGGTGCCGAAATTCATCAGCTGCACACCCCAGTCGATCATCATCACGTCACCCGGCTGAATCACGCGCGCGGTCGACGTGGCGACAATGCCGTTGGGGCCGGTGACATACACCGACGGCATGTCGAACTCTGACCCGAGCCCGCGCTCGAGCAGACGGTCCTGCAGCCACCACGCCACATCCTCGAGCGTGGTCTTCCCCACCGTGATGACCTCGTTCGACAGCGCCCGCTCCGCGAGCTGCACGGCGATACCGGCGGCCTCGCCGAAGGCCACAATCTCGGAGGCGACGCGCCGCGAGCGGAAGTCGACCACCAGCTTTTCCGCACTGACGAGGCGGCTGGCGTAGGGCTCGCCGAGCGTCTTCTTCAGGTGTGCGAGCATCGTCACACTGAGGCCATCGGCCGGACCAATTTCCTCAGACATGTTCACGCCGATGCGCTTCGGATCGCGTTGACGCACGAAGTCGGCCAGCATCGTCGCCGCCGACATGCCGTCGTAGGCACCGGACTCGTTCAGCAGATAGCCCGAGGGGCCCAGCGCGATGCGCTCGATGCGGTCGCCTCCCCGGTCGGTGAACATGTAGTAGCCCACACCGGTCACATAGCCGCGGCCCAGGTCCTTCCACAGGGGGTCGTAGTGGTTTTCCTTCACCGCCACAATCCACATGTCGATGCCGTTGTCGCGCATGGCGCGCGGCAGTACCTGTTCGAATTTGTCGAGACGAATCTGGCGCTCCATCTCCCATCGGCGACGCGCGTCCTGCGCAGCGCTGTCACCAACCAGGAGACTCATCCACAGCAGGGCAAGAATCAGCAGACGCATGTCCGCGATTGTAGCCGGGCTGCGCCCTGGCCGCGCGCCGCCGTCAGCGCAGCACGGGCCCGAAGACGCGCAGGGCGGGGGGCAGAGGGTGGGCGGCCAGCCAGCGGTCCTTCTGCTGGACCAGCCAGTGGAGCAGGACGCAGAGGGCGACCGTGGCGACGATGGCGGCTTCCCACGGCAGCAGGCGCTTGAGCGGATACCCGAGCGCGCCGTAGACCATTTCCACATGAATCCAGTACACGAACAGCGACGAGCGGCCGAGGGTGAGCAGCGGGGCCCACTGCAACCGCAGCAGCCAGGCGAGGGGAATCAGCGCCGCCACGATCCCGAACCGGATGAAGAAAAACGTCGGTGAGGTGGTCCAGAAGTTCACCACCGGATAGATCGCCGGCAGGAACGACGCCGCATATCCGCCCACAACCGCCAGGACGGCCACCACACCCAGACTCGCCTGCAGCACACGTTCACGTGCAGGGGTGCGGGCGGCATCGATCGCTTCTCCCAGCAGGGCGCCGAGCATCAGAAACGCCGTCCAGGAAAACGCCGAGAAGGTGGCACGCCCAGGCGTGGGCCGCAGATACCACTCGAGCGGATCGGGCCACGCGGACAGCAGCGGTGTCTCGCGCACAAGAGGCGTGGCGAAGATGATCGCCAGCGCCGTCGCCAGGAACAGCAGGCTGCGGCCCAGCGACGTGCGACCGGTGCGCCACAGGACAGACGCCAGCACCATCGACAGGCCCATGATGTTGAGAATGTCGACCTTCAGCAGGTTGACGAGCGGTCCCCAGCCGAGCATCTGCGACTGCAGACGGAAGAGAAATGCGAGGCCGAAGACCTGCCATCCGCGACGCAGGGCGGCGCGTCCGGCCTCGTCTGCGCTGCCCTGGTGCGCCCGTCGTTCGGCAGCCATGGCGAGCGCCAGTCCGGCCAGCAGCATGAACAGCGGGGCGGCCAGGCCGTTGACGAAGACGGTGGCAAAAAACCGCGAGTCGTGCCGGTCGGCCTCACGCACCCAGGCATCGGTGACATGGGCGCCGACCATGATCACCACCGCGATGCCCCGAACCGCATCCAGGTAGTGCTTGCGCTCGGTCAGGGGACGACCTCGTACGTGGTGGTGTAGGCGATGTCGGGTCGGAGCGTGTGCCACACCGAGCAATACTTGTCGCGCGAGAGCTGGATGGCGCGCTCGATGGCCTCGGTCGGGACAGCCCCGCCGACCACAAAGTGCAACGTCACGGCCTCGAACCGCCGGGGCGGCTCGGCCGCGCGTTGTGCAGTGAGGCGCGTCGCCAGCGAGGTAATCGGATGGCGGCCCTTCTTGAGGATGTCGACCACATCCACGGACATGCACCCCGCCAGACCGCCGGCCAGCGCGTCCATCGGGCTCGGCCCCGCGGTGCTGTGTCCGTCCAGCGTGAAGGAAGTCTTTGCCGTGCGCGCGTCGAACGTGAGTTCGCCGGTCCACGTGAGGTCGAGCGTGGTGACTGGGCCTGCCATCGTGGCCCGATCTTACGACAGGTCTTCGGCGTATCATCGCGCGCATGACCGTCTCACGCCGTTCCCCGCGCGGCCGTCGTGCCTTTCTGCAGCAGGTGCCGGGCCTGGTCGCCGCAGGCGCCCTGGCCCCGGCCCTGGTCGACGCGCAGACGTCGCCGTCGGCAGGCGCGAGCGCCGCGGCGTCAGGCGCGCAAGGCACGGCTGCCGCCCCGATGTCACTCTCGGCCGCAGACCTCACGGCCGCACAACGCATCGCCGACGTCACGCTGCCCGAGGCGGAACTGACAAAGGCATTGCCCCTCGTCTCCCGTGCCCGCGGACACATCGAGCGGCTGCGGCGCGTCGAACTGGAGGCCGGTGTTGAACCGGCGTTCTCATTCAGGCCCGCTGGTGGCCGTACGGTCGACGGCTCCTCAGCCGCGCCGCAGTCCGTCATTCCTGCCCTGTCCAAGGCCGTCGTGGCGCCTCCCGCCGTAGAGTCGCTGGCCTTCGCCCCACTGACCACCCTCGCGGCTCACCTGCGGGCGCGCCACGTCACGAGTACCGACCTCACGGCCATGTATCTGCGCCGGCTGCGGCAGTACGACCCCTCCCTGCACTGCGTCGTCACACTGACCGACGAACTGGCAATGGCACAGGCCACGCAGGCCGACCGGGAACTGGCCGAGGGCCGCGACCGCGGGCCGCTGCACGGCATTCCCTACGGCATCAAGGACCTGTTTGCCACGCGCGGCATCCGCACCACATGGGGAGCCGCTCCGTATGCGACCCACATCCCCACGGAAGATGCCACGGTCGTCTCCAGACTGGCAGACGCCGGGGCCGTGCTGGTGGCCAAACTGGCAACCGGTGAGCTGGCGATTGGCGACGTCTGGTTCGGCGGGCAGACACGCAACCCGTGGAATGTGCAGCGCGGGTCGGGCGGCTCATCAGCCGGTCCCGCCGCCGCGGTGGCTGCCGGGCTTGTGGGATTCGCCGTCGGCACCGAAACCGGCGGATCGATCATCGGCCCGTCGGCGACGTGCGGGGCCACGGGGCTTCGGCCCACGTACGGCCGTGTCCCCCGCACGGGCTGCATGACGCTGCGCTGGACGATGGACAAGGTCGGCCCCATCACCAGGTCGACCGACGATGCTGGCGTGGTGCTGCAGTGGCTCGTGGGGCCTGACGGCCGCGACGAAACGGTCGCGCCAGGCCCGTGGGTCTGGAGTGGCCGTCGCGACCTTCGTGGTCTGCGCATCGGGATGGTGCAGAGCGACTTCGAGGTCCCCGACGACACGTCAGTCGATGGGCGCGCGCGGTGGGCACGCACACGCCCGGCGTTTGCGGCGGCACTGGACGTCTATCGTGCGGCAGGCGCGACACTCATTCCGGTGACGCTCCCGACGCTGCCGGCCGCGTCGGTGTATGCCCTGCTCAACGCAGAGGCCGGTGCGATGTTCGATGAACTGCTGCGGTCGGGCCGCATCAACCTGCTCGCCGATGCGGGCGAGAACGGCCGTGCCAACCAGCTGCGGGGCACGCGGTTCATTCCGGCGGTCGATTACATCCGCGCCCAGCGTGTCCGTACGCTGCTGCTGCGCGAGATGAATGCGCTGCTCGACAGCGTGGACGTGTTCCTGGCGCCCTCGTCGAGCGACAGCGTCACCATCACGAACCTCACCGGACATCCATCGGCCGTAGTGCCGGCCGGGCTCGTCGATGGCCTGCCTGTCGGGCTGATGGTCACCGGTGGCCTGTGGCAGGAAGACGTGGTGCTGCGAGTGGCCTCGGCCTATCAGGACGCCACGGACTGGCATTCGCGTCGCCCCTCGCTGGCGTAGACCGCTATGGGCCAGACTCGCGAGGTCATGCGCTTTCCCGACGCGGTCCGTGCATCGGCCGACGTGCAGCAGTGGCTCGACTCGCGCAGTGGGCCGCTCGGCACCATCGCCCGCCACTGGTTTGCCCGGCTGTGCGACGGCGGAGAGGATGTGTGCGAGCTGATGCATGACGGTTGCGCGACGGCCTGCATCGGCGATGGTGCGTTTGCCTATGTCGGAGTCTACCGGGCACATGTCTCGATCGGGTTCTTCCATGGCACCGTACTTCCCGATCCCGGGGCCGTGCTCGAG
>JBIIDF010000033.1:0-15590 GCA_044238535.1 Vicinamibacterales bacterium | reverse complement strand
TCGGGGTGATGTACGCGAACGGTCGGGGTGTGCCGCAGGACGACACCCAGGCGGTGGCGTGGTACCGGCACGCGGCGAACCAGGGGCACGCGAGCGCGCAGTTCAATCTCGGCTGGTTGTGCGCGAATGGTCTGGGCGTGGCACAGGACGAGGCCCAGGCGGTGGCCTGGTATCGGCAGGCGGCCGACCAGGGTCATGCGGCCGCGCAGTTCAATCTCGGCTGGATGTCTGCGAAGGGGCGGGGGGGGCCGCAGGACGATGTTCAGGCGACGGCGTGGTACCGGCATGCGGCGGACCAGGGGCATGCGATTGCCCAGTTCAATCTCGGCGTGATGTATGCGAATGGTCGCGGGGTGCCGCAGGACGACGTGCAGGCGGTGGTGTGGTATCGGCACGCGGCGGACCAGGGCCACGCGAACGCGCAGTTCAATCTCGGCTGGATGTATGCGAATGGTCGCGGCGTGCCGCAGGACGACAGCCAGGCGGCGACGTGGTACCGGCACGCGGCCGACCAGGGAGTCGCAGACGCGCAGTCCAATCTCGGCGTGATGTACGCGGATGGTCGTGGGGTGCCACAGGACGACGCTCAGGCGGTGGCGTGGTATCGGCACGCGGCCGCGCAGGGGCACGCGAACGCGCAGTTCAACCTCGGCGTGATGTACGCGAACGGTCGCGGGGTGCCGAAGGACGACACCGAGGCGGTGGCGTGGTTTCGGCGCGCGGCGGATGTGGGGGACGCCGATGCGCAGTTCAACCTCGGCGTGATGTACGCGAACGGCCGGGGCGTGCCGCAGGACGACACGCTGGCGTATCTGTGGCTCAATTACGCCGCGGCGCGGGTCTCTGGCAGCATCCGGGAGGAGGCTGCGAATCTCCGCGACGACATCGCCCGGCGGCTTCCGCCACGGTAACGGGCTGACGCCCGCCGAATGGCCAGCCTCGCGCACGGCGTGGTGGGGCCGTGACGTAGTCAAATCAACCGTGGCTCACCTTCACGAGTGGTTCAATGCACACACATTTCTGCAGGTCAGGACAGCGGTTGTTGGTGCTGGCGTTGGTCGCGCTATGCTCGGGATGTTTCCTCCAGAACAGGGGTCGTCTGATGGTTGAAGTCCGGTATCTTGAGATACCCGTGAACGACATCGATCGGGCAGTGGCCTTCTACGAAGCGGTGTTTGCCGTGAAGCTTGAGCGCGCGACCGTGGACGGGTACGCCATGGCACACTTTCCCTCGCCAGGCGATCGTGCCGGCGCAGATGTCACGCTGGCCCAGGGTGATGTATACGTGCCGTCGAAGGCTGGGGTGATCGTGTATTTTCATGTGACCGACATCGACCTGGTGATGTCTCGCGCGACGGCGCGTGGAGCGACGGTTTTGTATGCGAAGAAAAGGGTCGCGCCGGGGACATGGGTCGGGGAGTTCGAGGACTCCGAGGGGAACCGGATTGCGCTGAGCCAGCGGGACGAATGAGGTTGCCGTGCAAGCCAGATACGCGAAGTCGCCACATTATCTCGGCATGCAGCGGACGTGCCGGCGCGCTGCTGACGCCGGTTGTCAGGTAGACTCAGGCCGGTCATGGATCACGAACACGTCGAGCGTCTCGCACGGATTGTCCTGGTTTTCGCCGGCGCGTTTGTGTCGGGCTGGACGCTAAGGGGCAGAGGTACATCAGCCGACCGGTTCGCGCGGGCCCTGGTGCCTCTTCCGCCGTTGGGTGGGTGGGCAGTTCTGCTCGCGTCCGGATCAATGATCCTGACGGCGCTCTTCTTGACGGGTGGACGCCTCGCCAGAACTCCACGGCTGCCTGACCAGCCGTTGTCCAGACCATGACCCGCGGACGAGCGGTTATTCTGCTCTCGGTGTGGGTGATCGCCAGACCCGCTATCGCGGACTGGGGTGTGTAAACTCCTGAGCGCGACGGCCCACCCGTTGACGGTGCATTGCGCCTGAAGACCGATTGCCCGGGCGAAGACCAGGCACATGCGGCCATTTCTTCGGAGGTGCCCACCGACTTACCGACCTGACAGCCGTCCGCCGCATCCATCCCGTCTTCGCGCTGGCGAGGCGTCGCGGCTGACGATCTGGACGCGCGCCCCCGACACGCGCAGACCGGGCGGCTCACGCCGCTCGATCTGATCACCACCGTGGTCGCTGATGAACTGCCACGTCGCCAGGACCGACCGCTCCCAAGGCGCCACGCGCAGTCGCACTGTCGCGATCAGGTTCGCTCGCCCGATACCTTTGGCTTTGCTCTGAACAACACACTCAACCGCGCGTTGATTCACGAACTCGCGACCGCTCGCTTGACCGAACAGCGCGAAGATACTCATGCTCGGCCCTCCGGGGACCGGCAGGTCAGCACTGTTGGGCTCATTCCGAGGATTCTGCCAGTGTTTCAAGACACCAGCCAAGCCCTGATCAATCCCGCCTCGCGTCAGCGCTCAGCCGCGAGCGCCACAAAGATCTTTACGACTCACGCCCGTCGGCTGCGGCGCATGGTAGCCTGCGTCGCTATTCGGCGAACACTTCTTGGAGACCCACCAACACGTCGACCATAGTGTCTGGAGCGAGTGCGCCGAGCCGTGTGACGAGGCGTTCCTGATCGACCGTTTGGAGTTGATCGAGCGCCACGAATCCGGAACGGTTCTGAAAGCGGCAGCGGATGCGCCACGGGTACGCCTTCCCGCCTGTTGTCATTGGCGCAACGATGGCGGTGCGAAGATGCGCGTTCAGTGCGTCGGGCGATATCACGACACGGGGGCGGGTCTTCTTGATCGCGCTGCCAAGTGTCGGGTCCAACTGCACCAAGTGCACGTCGCCTCGGGTCATCACCACGGCCAGTCTGTCCGATCGAACCGCGTCGGCGTACCCGCATCCAGCAACGCGTCGTCGCCGCGTTGGCGCATGGTCCGAGCGACGGCCTCCCACCCCGCCCGCGCACGCTTCGCCGCGCTCACTACGAGCCGGCCTGGCTCCGCCCGCAGTTCAACCTCGTCGGGAAGATCGGCGTGGTCGAGCAGCAGTTTCGGCACGCGGATGCCGCGCGAGTTCCCGATGCGAACGATCTTGGTGGTGGCAACCATGTGATTACCGTGGGGTCACGCGCCTGCGACTTGGCAAGACTTTCGACCAGCAGGCTAACCTCATATCGCTGGAACGGGACAATCGCCGACCGGGCCACGCCGTCGGCCCGCACACGACGCCGTGAGTCCCAGCGGTGCCGCAGATTATTCAGGTCGGGCCTCTGGCGCACAAGTCCAGGCGCTGCAACAAGTTGCGGCGAGCCCCCGTGAGGGGCTGCGGATGTTTCAGACAGGTTCGTGTGTGAGTGTTGCGGCACAGTGGGGCCAGCGTGACGCCCCCCCACATCTGAGCAGCGTCCCTGTTCAGCCCCCATCCTCCCCCAAGGCGAGCCGGACGAATCAGCCACGGCTCACCGCAGCGCAGAAGGTCGCGTGCCCGAGCGAGTGCGCACATTTCCACCGCGCCGTGCCCACACACCACCGCGTTTGCCCCTGCAACCCCCGCCACGGTTTTGTCACGCCTGTGCGCACCCGTGCTGGTGATAATTCCCCTATGCGCACCCTGCTGGTTCGGTTGTGCCTCGCCACAGCGCTCGTGGTCTCTCCGGTGGTGCCGCTGCTGGCCGCGCAGGCCGACAAGGCAGCGTCACTCGACGGGGTCTGGTCGCTCAACGCCGAGGCCAGCGACGGGCTGGGGCGCGCAGGGCAGGACGCCCCCGACGGCCCACCGGAACCGGGTCGCGGGGCAGGACGGGGCGCAGGCCGCGGCGGTGGCGCCGGGCGGGGTGGCGGCCGTGGCGGGTTCGGCGGCGGGGCCGGGCGGGGCGGTGGTCGCCCCGGTGGCCGCGGCGGTGCCGGTCGCGATCAGATGGCACGACGCCTCGAGGCCCTGCGCGACATCGTCCGTCCGGCCGCGCGCCTCACCATCTCGCACACCACCACCATGGTCATCATCGTCACCGACGACGGCACCACCACGCGTCTCGTGGCCGACCATTCCCGTGTGAAAGACGAGTCGACCGGCGTCGAGCGCCGCACGCGCTGGCAGGAGGCACGGCTCACCACCGAGCTCTCCGGCGTCGGCCCCGGGCGCATCATCGAGACGTATGCCATCGATGCCGCCACCAGGCAGCTCGTCGTGACCCTGCAACTGCCCCCGCGCCGCAACAGCGATGAGAAGACCGGGCGCACCCTGCGCCGCGTGTACGATCCGGTTCGTTAGTCGCGCAGCACCCGGCCGACCGCCGCGAGGTGCCGTGTGGCGGGCCAGCACACCGGGGGCGACCCTCTACGCTCACGTGTGCTTACCGGATGTTGTCGCGCCGGTTCGCCGCGGGGGGCAGGTCAGGCGTCCGGGTATCCACCTCCCGGTGTTTGAGCCCAGGTGTGGGTGGTGGACGTGGTGAGGCGGACCCGCACAACAAATGAGTCGGCATGTATAATCGCCGGGCCGCGGTCGACGGGTCGTCACCGGGCACCACCCGCTATCCACGTATGGCCTACTTCGCAATGCAGTATCAGGTGCTGTTCCACGACACGATGGCCTACGGCACCCACCATCACACGGTCAACGTCAAGTTCCAGAACATTGCGCGCGAGACGCTGCTGTTCTGGAGCAACTCCAATGTGGAGGGCGCGTGGGTCGAACAGCTGCGCGACATTGTCATGCTGACGCGCGAATCGCACAGTCTGAACCTCGAGCCCGTGCCGCTCGGCGGCAAGGTCGCGATTCTGATGACCTATGAAGAAGCTACCCGCAGCACGGTGCGGCTGTGCTTCCGGGTGATGGATCAGTCCGGGCGCCCCGTGTCGTGCGGTTACCAGGTGATGGTGCTGGTCCACAAGGACACCCACGAACTGGTCACGGCGCCACCGCTGCTGACGCAGTATCTCGATGTCTCGACCGAGAAGAATCTGGTGGAACGCCTGACGGGGCCGTCGTTCGCCGAGCGGGTCAAGGCGGGTGGGGCCGAGGTGAAGCGCATTTTCCCCGATGAAGTCCGCCAGATCGGCGTGCGCATCGCCTGCGCCGACCGGCACGACGCGTATCCCCGTCTCATCGACGAATCCCTGAAAGAGTACTTGCTGTAGTGGACCGTTCCGGTATCCGACGACGAAGGATGATTATGGCTTCAGACCTGCATCAGACTCCCGCCTCGACGCGGCCGTACGACGTCATCATTCTGGGCACGGGCCTCGGGGGCGGCATGCTGGGCTCGATTCTCGCCAAGCACGACCTCAAGGTGCTGATGATCGATTCAGACACCCATCCGCGCTTCACCATCGGCGAGGCGACGACGCCCGACACCAACTTCCGCCTGAAGCTGCTCGGCACCAAGTACGGCGTGCCGGAGATTGCCAACCTCAGCGCGTTCCACGACCTGCGCGACACCGTGGGCCCCAGCTCCGGGATCAAGCGGGCGTTCAGCTTTCTGTACCAGCGCGACGGGCAGGATCAGCGCGCGAAGGAATCGCACCAGTATCCGACCCTCGCCCCGCCGATGGGCCCGGACGCCCACTTCTTCCGTCAGGACACCGACGCCTTCATGATGGCGAGCGCCGTGGGCTACGGCGCCACGGTGCGGCAGCAGACCCGTGTGCAGGACATCCAGATTGATGACGAGGGCGTCACGGTCACGTCCGACCGCCAGGAGACCTTCCGGGCGCGCTATCTGGTCGATGGCACCGGCATGCGCTCGGTGCTGGCCAACCGGTTCGACCTGCGTGTGGGACCGGAACGCTTCCGCACCAACAGCCGCGCCATCTATACCCACATGGTGGGTGTGAAGCCCTACGACATGGTGGGCGGCAGCCGCAGCGAGCACCAGCACAAGTACCCGCTGTCGCAGAGCACCCTGCATCATGTGTTCGAGGGCGGCTGGTTCTGGGTGATTCCCTTCAACAACCACGCCGATGCCACCAATCCGCTGTGCAGCGTCGGACTGGTGCTGAACCGGAACGTGCACCCCGAAACCGGGATGGATCCCGAGGAAGAATTCTGGTCGCACGTGCGCCGGTTCCCGGACATGATGCGGCACTTCGAGGGCGCCAGGGCTGTCCGCAACTGGACGTCGACAGGTCGCCTGCAGTACGGCTCGAAGACCATTACTGGCCCGAGGTTCTGCCTGCTGGCCCACGCCGGATTTTTCATCGATCCCCTCTACTCGACCGGGCTTGCGCTCACCACGGCGATGGTCGACCTGCTCAGCGCGCAGCTGCTGAAATCGTTCCGCACCGGCGATTTCTCGCCGGAGGCCTTCGAGAAACTCAACGGTTTCTTCGACCGGAACATCACGTACGCCGATCAGATGGTGAGCTCGTCGTTCGTCTCGTTCCGCGACTACGACCTGTGGGACGCCTGGTTCCGCGTGTGGGTCGTCGGCCTGTTCATCGGCACGGCCGTCAACGCCACGATTTATCTGAAATACGTCGAGACCGGCCGACAGGATGTCCTCGATAACTCGATCACCGAGCCGAACGACATGATTCTCGGCGGGCGGTATCCCGAGTTCCAGAAGCTCTTCACGGTAGCGCTGGCGACGATGGATCAGGTGCGTGACGGGCAACTCGACCCCAAGCAGGGGGCGCAGCAGATTCGGGGCCTGTTCAAGGACCTGCCGTACGTGCCGAGCTACTGGCGCTGGTCCGACCCCGAGGTGCGCACGACCCCCGCGTTCACGCTGTGGGGCATGACGAAGATGTACTTCTGGTTCCAGCTGTTCTGCCCCAAGCACCTGCGGCAGCCGCTGTTTGACTGGAATTCGCTCACGGCCTACCGCTACATCCTGAAGGCCGTGCTGAAGAGCAACCGCCTGGCCCGCCAGCGCCGGTCGTTCTACACACGGGATGTGTTCAAGGCCTGGAACATGGACTGGAAGGCGTCCCGGGCGAGCTGAGGGAGGGGCGGCACCCCCGCGTGCCGACACTCGAGGCAGGCATGACAGGCAAGGCTCTCTGGGTATTTCCCGGGCAGGGATCATTCGACCGGGCGCTGCTGCGGCAGCTCTACGTCTCGCACCGCGAGCTGCGGCCGCTGTTCTATGCCGTCGACGAGGCAGCAGGCGATGCGCTTGGGGCGCCGCTGCTGCCTTCGATTCTCGACCCGGCTGAGCCGCCGCTGCCGGATCCCGACCTCGATCAGCTGGGCATCTACCTGGCCAACGTCGCCGCCGCGCGGCTGTGGCGCGACCGCGGGTATGTGCCCGCGGCCCTCGCCGGCCACAGCTTCGGCGAGCTGGCGGCGTTCACCGTTGCGGGCGTCTACGCCGAAGCCGTTGGCGCACGCGTCGTGTGTCAGCGCGTCCTCAGCCTGCGTGAAGCCGCGCGGCCCGGCGGCATGCTGGCCGTGCTCACCGGCGCCGCCGAGACGGCGCGGATCATCGCTGCCGTCGCACCGTCTGCGGTCATTGCCGTGGTCAACCATAGCCGGCAGACCGTCGTGTCGGCACCGCATGCCGAACTGAAGGCCATCATCGCCGCCGCGACCGCGCAGCGGATTTCCACGGCGCCCCTGCAGAGCCGCTATCCCTTCCACTCGCCCCTGCTGGACGTGGCGAGTCGCGCCTTCCGTATCGCCCTCCGCGGACATCGTGTGCATGCCCCATCCATTCCCGTGATGGTGGGCACCGACCTGCGCTGGCTCGCCGCCGATATGGACCTGGCCGATGTCATGGCGCGCCAGTTGACGGCACCGCTCGACTTTCCCGCCCAGTTGACCGCGGCACTGGTCCCTGATATCACGCACATTCTCGAGTGCGGTGCCGGAGAAATCGTCTCGAAGATCGCGGCGCGCGTGCTGCGCGAATCGGGACGCACGCTGTCGCTGGTAGCGACGTTCCCGGCCGGGATGGCTCCAGCGGCAGCGCTGGCCGCGGCCCAGCACGCGATGGTCTCTGGCGAGCCCGCGCCGCGGGACGGACGAACGACCGAGGCGCCGCAGGCGACGGCTGTCAGCCCCGCGATGGCGTCAGCACGTGTGGAGGCGACGCCCGCGATCGATGCGGCGGTCGAGCCGATTGCGATTGTGGGCATGGGCTGCGTCCTGCCCGGCGCGGCGACCGACCCGGACGTGTTCTGGCAGCATCTGCGCGATGGTGTGAACGGTATTGTCGACCTGACGGTCGGCGACCCTCACGCCCGGGAAGATTTTGTGGCGGGGGATGCCTCGCACGATCCCGTCCAGATCGTGTCGGACAAGACCTACACCCTGCTGAACGGCAGCATTCCGCGCGTCGGCTACGATGCCGCGCTGCTCGGCGGTTCGTACTCGGCCGAGGCATTTGCGCGTCTGACGAAGGGCCAGCAGTTGCTGGCCACCGCGCTGGCGCAGGCGCTGCGTGGCGCACCCGCCGCCCCCGGACAGCGGATGCAGTGCATCCTCGGGTCCACCGCCGATGGCGTAGGCGAACTCGACGAAGCGCACTTTGCCGAGAGCGTTCGCGAAGCTATGGCGGGCCTGTCGCTGACGTCCGCCGACGCCGAGGCGTTCGCCGATCGCATGGCGCAGGGGCTCTGCGGATGGGCGGCCGCATCGGATCGCCTGCGTCCCTACGACCTCTACGCCGCCGTGGCACAGACGCTGGCAGGCGTCCCAGCCTCGCAGACCTATCTGGTCGACTCGGCCTGCTCCTCGTCGCTCTACTCCATCACGCTGGGGGCCAGGGCGCTGCGGAGCGGGGCAGTTGATGTCGTCTATGCCGGCGGCGTGTTCGCCCCCGGACCGGCGAACAACAATCTGTTTGCCCAGTTTCGCGGCTTGACACCCACCGGCAGCCGGCCGCTCGATGCCTCGGCTGACGGTGTGGTGTTCGGGGATGGCGCGGGTGTGGTGGTGCTCAGGCGCCTCTCGGCGGCCATTGCGTCCGGACAGCGGATTCTGGCGGTGCTCAGAACTGATGGTGCCTCCAGCGACGGCAAGAGCCCGTCGATCAATGTGCCGCAGGCCGAGGGACAGGCCGTGGCCATGCAGGCGGCCTATCGGGGCGCGGGCGTCGATGCCGATTCGGTGCAGTACGTCGAAGCACACGCGACGGCGACGCCTGTGGGCGATGCGGTCGAGTTCAAGGCGCTGTGCCGCGCCTTTCCCCCGCGACGTTCCGGTGCGCCCCGCTGGCTGGGCAGTGTCAAGTCGCTCATTGGCCACACCGGGTGGACCTCGGGAGTGGCGTCGGTCATCAAGATCTGCCAGGCGCTCGCGCACCGGCAGATTCCGAAGCAGTACGGTTACACCGCGCCGAATCCGCAGATTGCCCTCGACGGATCGGGATTTGCCATTCCGACACGACACGAAGCGTGGCCGGACAACGACAGTGGCTGGCCCCGTCGTGCGGCCATCAACAGCTTCGGGTTCGGGGGCACCAATGCGCACGTGGTCCTCGAGGAATACGTCGAGCCGTATCACCGCACGTTGGCCGCACATTTCGGCGGCCAGGCGCCCGCGCCGCCTGCCCCGCTGGTGGTCGTGGGTGTGGCCGGCCTGTTCCCCGAGCGCGGACGCGCCTTCGATCGGTCGGCGCTGCGCATGCCCCGGAAGCGGATGGTGCTGCCCGATGTCGCCGAGCACATGGACGCGTCGCAGTATCTGGCGACCATGGCCGCCGAGCAGCTGACACAGCACTGGCCGGCAGACGTCACGGGCGCGGGTACGGTGCGCATCGGTGTGGCACTGGGGCTGGAATCGAAGACCGAGCGCGGCATCCGGGCCAACGAGCGGATCTTCCTCGACCGGCTCAGCCGCATCGCAAAGAAGACAGGGGCGTCGGCCTCGGTGGTGCAGCAGATTCGGGAGGCGATCACGCACCGCGTGATTCCGTCGGGCCCGTACTCGCTCCCGGGCCTGATGCCAAACGTGGCGGCCAGCCGTATTACCCATACCTTCAACTGGCGCGGCCCCAACATCGTCATCGACCAGGGCACCACGTCGCTGGCGCAGGCGATGGCAACGGGCGCCGCGTTTGTGCGCGCCGGCGATTGTGATGTCGTGCTGGCCGGGGCTGTGCATGCGTGGACGGGGCACGCGCACGAGTCGCGTGAGGCCGCGGTGCTGGTGGGTCTCGCCACGGTGGCGACGGCTGAACGGCTGGGACTGCCGCAGCTGGCGCGACTCACGGATGGACACGACCCCTCGGCTGTGGTCAAAGCGCTCGACACGGACGCCGAGTGCCGGGGGGCGACCGGCGCTGCGGCGCTGCATCAGATGCTGGTGGGGTTCGAGGCCCATCCGGCCGTGTATCAGCTGACGGCTGGTGGCGAATCGCGATTCGGGCTCGGTCCGGTGAAGGCCGCTGGAACGGCCGCCGCCCCGGTGCCTCCGCCAGCGGTCGTCCCTGCGCCCGCGTCCGCGCCTGCGGTCGCGCCCGCGTCGGGCCCAACACAGACGGTGGTGCCCCCGGCCCCGGCGAAAGAGACCCACGCGTACGTGCAGGACACACCGATCACCAACTACACCCCGGTGCTCGAGCCTGCAGCGATGGCCAGCGGCGCCCCTGCGGCGTGGCAGCGATGCCTCGTGATCGTCGACCAGCCCGAGGTGTGGCACCGGTGGCAGCAGAGTGGTGTGCTCGCGCATCTGTCGTGCGACGTGGTGGTCCCGTCAGGCATCGCGATGGACGATGCGTTGGTGGTGGACACGACATCGGAAGACTCGCTGGCACGCAGCCTCACCGCGCTGGCATCCCGGTCCTACGATGCGATTGTGGGGTTGCGCGATGTGTCGGACGCCTCACCCGATGCGCTGCTGCACGGGTCGTTCGACGAGCACCGACGCTGGCTTGACGTGGTGTTTGCCCTGGCCCGTGATCGCTACGAGCCGATTGGCCAGGGCACCTGTGCCTTCGTGACGCTGTGCCTGGGCGCCTGGAAAGGTGCGCACCTCGATCCGTGGACCGGCATGGCGGCCGGACTGATGAAGTCCGTGGCGCGCGAACGTCCCACTGGCCTGTGCCGCGCCATGGCGACGGATGTCACCGACCCGGCGGTCGTCCTGCCCCTGGTGCTCCGCGAGGGGGCGACGCATGACGGGCTTCCGGAGATTGTCTATCGGGATGGGCAGCGTCATGCGTTTGCGCTGCGGAAGAGCGAGCCACTGCATCGCCCGGGGACGCCGTGGCTGACGCCCGGCGCGGTCGTGATCGCCACCGGCGGTGGGCGCGGTGTGACGGCGGTGCTGGCGGAGTGGATGGTGCAGCAGGGGCCGTGCACCGTGATTGCGCTGGGCCGCACCGACCCCGATGACCTTCCCGAAGAATTGCGGCATCTGACGCCCGATGAATTTCTCGCGGGTGAGACGGCGTTCTACGTGCGCGAGCGCACGCGGGACGCCACGAAGAAGATGCCGGAACTCAAGCGCCTGTATGAGCGGTACCAGGCCTCGCATGAAGTGGCCAGCGTGATGGCGCGTACGAGACGCGCCGCAGGCACATACCGCTACGAACAGTGCGATATCAGTGATGCCGCTGCCGTGGGGCGGCTGGTCGACCGTGTGATGGCCGAGTATGGCCGCGTCGACATGGTCCTGCATGGCGCGGGTGTCCAGGTCTCGAAGATGCTGCCGCGGAAGTCGCTCGGCGATTTTCAGCGGATTGTCTCGACGAAGCTCGACAGTCTGAGCCACCTGTACCAGGCCTGTGCCCGGCATGGGCTGTCCGGTCGGGTGCACATGCACCTGCTGACCTCGGCCTTCAGCTACCTCGGGAATGATGGACAGCCGGATTACGGCGCCGCAAACGAAACGCTTAATCGTCTCGCGTCCTGCATGAACGGCACCGGCGGGGCCTACTGGTCGTCGTTCGCCTGGCTGGGCTGGGCCGGTATCGGCATGACGCGCGGGAGCGAGTACGCCGCGCTGGCCGCCAACCGTCGCCTGCGCGGTGTGACACGGGAAGAGGGGCAGTCGCTCTTTGCCGATGCCATGGCCGGGCCGCCTGCCGACCCCGTGAATGTCATCCTCGCCGATGGCGAAGTGGCCTTCTATCAGCCGCGCATTGTCGAGCGCCCGGCGGCAACCGCATCGGGGACGGTGGAGGCACCGGTCGCCGCATCCGCCGTGCCCCCATCCGCGCCTGTGCCAGCCCCCTCGTCTGGGGCGCCGACCCTGGTGCGCGAGTGGGCGATTGATCCCCAGGCGATGCCGTTTCTTGCCGACCACGCGGTGCGCGGCGTACCGACGGTGCCCGGGGCGCTGCTGATCACGATGGCGGGTGAGGCGGCGCAGGCCGTCTGCCCGCATCTGAAGATTCAGCAGTTCGAGCGCACGCGATTCGTGCGTCTGGTGCGGGCCTCGGGCGTGTCACCAACGCCTGCGCGCGTCGTGGCCACGGTCGTTGAATCGAGCGACACCGCCGCGACGGTGCAGGTGCAGGTGTTGATGGACTTCGTGCACAAGTCGGGTCGTGTGCTCGGGGCCAATCTGCTGCATACGGAAATCTTTGTGCGCCTCGGCCCCACCTGGCTCACCGATGCCAGCCTGACGATGCCCGGGCCGGAAGGGCGGCTGCGGCGCCTGCCTGATCCGTATGTGCTGCCCGGGTCGCCTGTGCAGCTGGACGGCATGTTCCGGGCGATGGCGCATGTGGACGTCGGCGAGCCGAATCGCCGTGCGCCCTACCAGTGGCCGGGGATTACGCGCTATCAGTCGGCGCACGACGCCCTGTTGCCCACGATGGTGCTGGTCGATGCGTTTTGGCGCTTCGGGACGGTGCGGCAGTGCACGGGCGATCGTCTGGGCGTGTATGTGCCGGAACGCTGTGACGTCATGAAGGTGTACTTCGACTGGTCGTCGTACACGAACGCCGCCCTCGTCCGGCCGATCACGCTGGCCGGGGCGAACCCGAGGCCCGACGGCGAGGTGCTGCACGTCGGTCCCATTACCGCCTTCGACGAGGCCGGCCGTCCGCTGCTGCGGGTGGAAGGTGGTCTCTGCCGGAAATTCGGTGAGCTGGATGCTGTCGCCCTGGCCTGAGACGCCGTGGCGCGCCGCGGTGGTGGATCGCACGGAATGGCCGCTGCCGGAGATGTCCCGTCAGCTGACGTCACGCGAGTCGGCCGAGGTGCAGTCGTATCACGCGCAGCGGCAGCCCCGGTCGACGCTGGCGCGGGTCGTGGCACGGCAGCTCCTCGCTCCGCATGCGGTGGCGGGTTGGTGTGCCGCCTGGCCCGTGGACGCGGGCCACGCGGTGCCTGCGGAGGACGTCACCACCGAAATCCTGAGTGGTCCTCGTCGGCACCGGCAGCGTCCGCGCATCTGTCGCGCCGGCATACCGGTCGAACACTGTGGCGTCTCGTTTGCGCACAGTGGCGCGTTCACGCTCGTCATGGTCGGCCAGCAGCGGGTCGGGGCTGACCTCGAGACCATTGCCCCGAAGCGCCCCGAGTTCTACCGGCAGATGTTTTCGTCGGCCGAGCAGCGCTGGGTGGTCGATGCCGCGTGCGACACCCACGTTGCGTCTGAGGCGTGGTTCACGCTCCTCTGGTGCGCCAAGGAAGCCTACTTGAAGGCGAGTGACGAAGCGGTCAGCGTGTGGTCGTTCGGGCAGTGGACGATGACCCCGGGGCTGGCTGCGGCGAGCATCGCGTCCGACTGGGTCGGGGCGTCCGGAGTGTCGACCACGCTGCGGGTGCAGGGCCCCGGACGGACGGAGACCGTCCACCTTTATGTGAGACGGCAGGCCGAACTGCTGGCGGTGGGATTGCAGATGCCGGAGGGCGAGCACGCCCCGGCTGAGTACAGAGGAACAGGACAGCCATGACGCAGGCACAGGCCGAAGTGCAGGGAATTTTCGCGGAAGTGACACGCTATCCGCTGGACGTGCTCGACCCGAATGCGCACCTCGAGGAAGACCTCGGGATCGATTCCGTCAAGCTGGGCGAGGTCTTCTCCGTCCTGCGCGAGCGGTTCAGCCTGCCGGCGGAACTGGGCGTGCCCCGCGAGCAGCTGACGTCCATTGCCGCCGTGACGGCCGCCATCGCCAGCGTCACCGGCAAGGGAGGATCGGCGTCGGCGCCGGCACCGGTGGCCGCACCTGTGGCAGCGCCGATCCCGGCGCCGGCCACGGTCGCCCCGCCCGCGTCAGGCCTGGCCGCGACGGGGGCGGCCCTCCTGCCGGGCGATACCGAGAGCCAGCTCATCGCGCTGGTGGCAGAAGTCACGCGGTATCCCGTCGATGTGCTCGACCCGGTCGCCGATCTTGAAGAAGACCTGGGCATCGATTCCGTGAAGCTGGGCGAGGTGTTCTCGGTCGTTCGCGAACGCTACGGCGTGCCGACGACCCTCGACACGCCACGGTCGGAGATGCGCACGCTGCGCGACGTGGCGCGCGTGCTGCAGCCCTACATGCGCCAGCCCGGTGATCGGAGGGAGACGCCGGCTCAGGGAGCGTCGCGGCCGGCTACGGCAGCCTCGCCGTCCACGCACACGGCCGCGGCACCGCCGCCGCATCGGCCGTTCGAAGGCAAGGTGCTCTTTGTGTCGGGATCGGGCCGTGGCCTCGGGCGCGACATCGCGACCTACCTGGCCGACCTCGGCGCATCGGTCGTCGTGAATTCGTTTCACTCGCGGCCCCAGGGTGAGCAGACCGCGCAGGAGATTCGTGACCGCGGCGGCGATGCCCTGCACCTGTGGGGCTCGATGGCCAATCCCGAGCACGTCGACCGGATCTTTGATGAGATCGAGGCGCGCTATCACGGGCTCGACTTCCTGGTGGCCAATGCCTCGAACGGCATGCTGGCCCGGCTGAAGGACATCACGGCCAAGGACTGGGAGAAGGCCTACCGGACCAACGTCGTCGGGCTGCATCAGTGCGCCCTGCGGGCGGTGCCCCTGATGCGCACGCGGGGCGGCGGCAAGATCATCACGCTGTCGTCGCCTGCCGCGCATGGGTATGTCGACTACTTCGGCTGCATGGGCACCGTGAAGGCCGCCGTCGAGTCGCTGACCAAGAGCATGGCGATTGAGTTTGCGCCCGACAACATCCAGGTGAACTGCGTCTCGCCGGGACCCATTTACGGAGAGCTCCTCCAGAAGTGGCCAGAGAGCGAGCGACTGATTCGCCAGTGGGAAGACAACACGGCGTATTCGCGCCTGTGTGAATCACGCGATGTGTCGCACTTCATCGCCTACCTTCTGAGCGAGCCGGTGAAGCTCTTCACGGGCAGCGTGCTCGTGCTGGACGGAGGCATTTCGTCGCAGGGCTGGTAGCCAGCCCCGACGGTGACGCCCATGCCCCAGGTGGCCGCACAGTACCGCACCGGTCGCACATGGTTGACCCTGCCGGCGTCGATGGCCTCGCTGCGTGCGTCGGGGTGTCCCGGGCACGATACCCCCGCCGCGCCGCATCTCGAAACGGTGCTGCAGGCGTTCGTGGCGGGATTCAATACGGCCGCCCGACACGACTCCCCCGACGAGGCGAGCGCGCCACTCCGGTCGGTGGCCCCCGCGGCGTTCGAGGGATTCGCCTTCGAGGGGGCCGGGTTCTATTACGCGTTGCAGGACAGTGTGCGCCCGTGGCGCGCGAGTGGCCTGCACCACCTGACGACCACGGTCGCCCCCGAGCACGACTTCATCGCCATGG
>JBIIDF010000253.1:0-4529 GCA_044238535.1 Vicinamibacterales bacterium | reverse complement strand
GCCCAGTAATGCAGGGCCGTGCCGCCCACGCCGTTCATCATCACGTGCCCGGCGGCGCGGGTCGTCGGTGCCGACGCGTTGATCCGGTGCGTCGGCACTTCGTTGTTGCACTTCTGCACCGCCATGGGCCAGTCGCGTACGTTGTTGCGGATTTCGTCCGGGGCGAAGTCGCGGTTGGTCAGCCACGTGCCGGCTTCAAGTCCCACGATGTCGAGGCCCGCCTCGGCGAGGGGCAGCACGGCCACGCCGCCCGCGGCACCGAGCCCGATGACGACCACGTCGGTGCCTGGCAGGTTAGTCGGCATCGCGGTCACTCCCGGCAGGCTTCACATGCACGATGGCTTTGTTGAACATCGGACTGTCGTAGGCCGATTTCCGCACGTGCGTCGGCGGCGACAGTAACTTCTGTTCGGCCGGGGTCACCGCGGTGCGCACGCCGGGATAGCCGATGAGATCCCAGCCGACGAATCCCTCATTGCCGCCGTAGACCGGGTCACCGAAGGTGCCCTGCATGACATGTCCGCGCACCAGCGTGAAGAACGCCGCCGAGCTGCCATCAAAGCCGACGTTCGCGCCGGTGGCCGTGCCGGATTCCACGTCGATGAGCAGGGAGATTTGCTGGGTTTCCGAGAGTGACAGAAAGGGGCCGCCGCGCGTCTGCCGAGCATACCGCTCGAGTGCGGCCAGGCCGACGGTGTAGGCGTGGCGCTGGTCGGCGAGCGCGCCGCCGAGGGCCCGGTCGATGTAGCGCACGGCGCGGGCTTCGGTCGCACCCGGGCCATGCTCGTCCGAGGGAATCAGCAGTTCGGCGATGCGATCGAGCAGATCGGCTTCCGTGGGCGTCAGCGCGACCAGTGGGTCGCGCGGCGGGCGGGGACGCGAGCGGGTGCGCTGCCCGGCGTCGGCGGCATCGGCGGCGGCGCCCGTGTCCGTCGCAGGGCCGAGGGCTGCACCTGCCGCAGCGCCAGCCAGCTTCAGCAGGTCTCGTCGTGTCGGCGTCTGGCTCATGGCACGCTCGTATCTGGGGGGCGTCTACTGTCCCGGTGTTGGCGGTTTCCGTTCGTAGGTGGCCACGAGTTGTCCCTGGCCCACCACATGTCCGGCCATGGCCTCGGTCAGCTGCGCGCGGGTGAGTCCGGCGGGCAGGCCATCGACATCGAGGGCATACACGATGAAGTGGTAGTGATGGGGCTTGCCCGGCGGGGGCGCTGGGCCACGATAAAGGGGCCGTCGGAAGCCGGAGGGGCCCTGCGTCGCTCCGGCGATGTCCGCAGGCATGGCTGCTGCCGGATCAATCGGGATCGCGGCAGGCAGGCCCTTCGCCGACGCGGGAATGTTGTACATCACCCAGTGGACGAACGGCTGCGGATTGGTCGGCGGCAGCAACACGTCAGGGTCTTCACACACGACCGCGTATGACCGGGTCGACGAAGGCGCGCCGCTCCACATGAGTGCCGGCGAGGTGTTTTCCCCATCGGCAGTGTGGACTTTCGGAATGGGGTGTCCTGCCGTGATCGTGGGGCTGGTGACGGTCAGGGCGGCGGAGACCGGCTGCGTCGCCGCGTCGGTGAGCAGCACGGGGGAGAGCAGCAGGGCCAACAGCACGTGTCGCATAGGGCCGCAGTATACGCGCGGTGGCTATCAGTGGAGTAGACTCCGCGGATGGCACTGACGGACTACCTCACACTCGGGCGTTCGGGCCTGCGGGTCAGCCCGCTGTGCCTCGGCGCCATGACCTTTGGCAGCGACTGGGGATGGGGGGCCGACGTGCCCGAGTCGGAGGCGATGATCGCGCATTACCTCGACGCCGGTGGCAACTTCATCGATACGGCCAATGGGTATACCCGGGGTCATTCGGAAGTCATCATCGGCGACCTGCTGGCGCGCACACCCGGCCTGCGCGATCGTACGGTGCTGGCCACGAAGTTTTCGACCAATCTGTTTCCCGGCGATCCGAACGCCGGTGGTGCGGGCCGTAAGAACATCATCGCCTCGTGCGAGGAGTCGCTTCGCCGCCTTCGCACCGACTACATCGACCTGTACTGGATGCATTTCTGGGACCCGCACACCCCGATCGACGAAACGCTGCGCGCGCTTGACGACCTTGTGCGTGCGGGGAAGGTGCGCTACGTCGGGGTGTCCGACACGCCCGCATGGAAGGTCGCACAGGCGCAGGTGCTGGCAGACCTGCGCGGGTGGTCGCGTTTCATCAGTCTGCAGATTGAATACTCGCTGATTGAACGCACGGTCGAGGGTGAACTGGTGCCGATGGCCCTGGAACTCGGGCTGGGCATCACGCCCTGGTCGCCGCTGCGCGGCGGGGTGCTGACCGGAAAATACACGCGGCAGAATGCGGCCGCTGCCACCCCCGGCCGTGGCGACCGCGTCAAGGCGTACTTCACCGATCGCACCTTCGATATTGTCGACACGCTGATCCGCATCGCCGGCGAATTGGGCACCAGCCCCGTGGCGGTGGCCGTGGCCTGGGTCCAGGCGCGGCGCGGCGTGACGTCCACCATCGTTGGCGCGCGGACCGTCGCGCAACTCGACCAGAACCTGGCGGCACTTGAGGTGACGCTGGGGGGCGACCACATCAGTGCGCTGGACGCCGTCTCGACCCCGACGCTGGGGTTCCCGATTCCATTCCTGAACTTCACCGCGATGATCGCGCAGGGAGGCACCACGGTGAACGGCGTGCCCTCGGTGGCATGGCCGCTGGCACCACAGCCGGGCATGCCCCGCTACTGACGTCATGCGCCGTCACCGCGGCTGTGCCATGATGCGCAACATGGTCACGCTTCGTCGTCCCCGGATGCTCGCGCTGCCGTGGTACATGCTGCTGGGACTGCTCGCAGGCAGCCCGGCGGTGCCTTCGCACCTGCACGCACAGGCCGCAGCCACCAACCGCATTGATACGGTGGCGCCCATGGCGCCGGCACTGGCACCCTACGGCGCGCTCGACATCGGCGTGCGGACCCTGCGCGTGACCGATCCGCAGCGGATCGACGTCCTGAAGACCACGGCTGGCGGGCCCGTCGTGCGCAGCGATCGCACGCTGGTGCTGGAGGTCTGGTATCCGGCGCAGGTGCCGCCGGGCACGCCGCGTGCCGGGGTCTACGATGCCCTGGTGCGTGACGGTCGCACGCGGGTCACTCTGTACGGGCGCGCGGTGCGCGACGCCGGTCCAGCGGTGGGCCTGTTTCCGCTGGTGATTCTGTCGCACGGATATCCGGGCACGCGCTATCTCATGAGCCACCTTGGCGAGAATCTCGCCAGCAAGGGGTATGTGGTGGCGTCCATCGATCACACGGACAGCACCTACGACCAGCCGTTGGCGTTTGCCAGCACGCTGTACAACCGCTCGTTCGATCAGCTCTTCGTGATGAAGGCCGTCACGGCCCTGGCTGCTGCGGGATCGGGTGATCCGCTGGCGGGGCACATCGATGTGTCACGCGTCGGCCTGGTCGGCTATTCGATGGGCGGCTACGGCGTGGTCAACACCATTGGCGGCGGCTATGCCGATGCGGCGACCGCGCTGCCGACGGCCCCGCCCCATGGACTCCTCCGCGACCGCGCGGCCTCCAATCCCGACTACTGGTCCACGCGCGACGCCCGCATCCGGGCGGCCGTGGCCATCGGTCCCTGGGGGATGCAGGCGGGCTTCTGGGATGCCGCCGGACTGGCGGGCATCGACACGCCCACGCTCTTTGTCGCCGGCAGCGCCGATGATGTGTCGGGATACGAGAAGGGCACGCGCGCGATCTTCGAGGGCGCGGTCAACGCTGACCGCTATCTCCTGACGTTTGCGGATGCCGGTCACAATGCCGCCGCGCCGTATCCCGCCCCGCGTGAAGCCATCGACGGACCCGCGCAGGCGGCCTTCGGCCACCACGCCGATCCGGTGTGGGATACCGTGCGGATGAATAACATCCTGCAGCACTTTACGACGGCGTTCTTCGGACAGCACCTCAAGGGCGATGCCGGCATGCAGAGCTATCTGGCGGTGGTCCCGCAGGGACGCGCGGGGGTGTGGGCCGTCGACCGCGAGGGGACGCCGCAGCCTGCCCACACCTACTGGAAGGGCTTCAAACGGGGCACAGCGCTCGGGCTGAGCCTCGAACACCGCACGCCGGCCCCGGCCCGCTCACCAGGTCAGTAACTGCACCACGCGGTCGGCCTCGCCGTCCAGCAGGGTGCGCGGATCGAGGGCGACGCGGTCGTCCACGATGCGCGCCACGATGGGTGTCGGCAGGGTGCGCAGGCGCGCCTCGAGGGCATCGGCCGTCCATCCGTCACGCGACAGGGTGACCAGGGTCGTCGGCAGATCCAGTCCGGGAGCGCTGCCGCCACCGACGGCCGAGGAGTCGCATACCAGCGACACCGACCATCCGCAGGCAGCCAACGCCGTGCCCAGCTGCGCGGCGCGCTGCTGCAGGACTTCTGACGTCTGCGCCAGCATCCGTCGCACGGGCACCGTCTCGCGTGCGCGTCCGGCCAGGTGTTCAATCAGTGTGGCCTCGAGGGCGCCG
>JBIIDF010000252.1:0-4534 GCA_044238535.1 Vicinamibacterales bacterium | reverse complement strand
AGGGGCGCAACGATTCGCGGGTGATGCGCACGGGCAGTGTGACCACGGCGCTGGCGGTCAGCGTCGATACGTAGCTGCCGGGCAGCACGATTTGGCGCGTGCCGCGTTCGAAAAACCCCGGGGCATGCGCGAGGTCAGCCTCCAGCCCGAACCAGCCGTCACCCAGGCGCACGGCGCTGACGCCCAGCACACTCGCGCTCTCCTGAGCGCCCCCCTCGAGGTCGGCCAGCAGGGCACTGCTGCCGAGGAAGGTGGCGCCAAAGTAGGGAATGACCTGAATCTGCTGGGCTGCAGCCTGTGTCGGCGCGGCCACGACGGCCAGCAGCAGCGCCGCAGTGCTGATGCGCCGGTAGAGGTTCCACTGAGACCAGCGCAACACGTCAGGACACGAACAGGCGGAGGAAGATACGGACGAACGGCGAGGCGCCGATGTCGCCCCGGGACAGTCCGGCGTGCGCGGTCAGCTGGTCGCTGTTGGCCAGCATGACCAGCGTGAGCTTGCGGGCCGGCGCCTTCAGAATGACACCTGAATACGCTCCAGGCGCCTCCGAAAACTGCCAGATGAGCGGTTCCCCGTGGTAGTCCTGCACAAACCAGCCGAGGCCGGTGGGGAGCGGGACGCCGGTAAAATTCGCAGGCGTCCAGGCCACCGACAGGTTCTCGGGATTCAGCAGCACGCCCTGGTCCAGGGCCGCTTCGTAGCGGGCCAGGTCACGGACCGTCGAGACCAGCCCGTGTTCGGCATTGAGGGCTCGCGGCGCATACTCGCTCCGTGATGCGCGGCCCGGACGGTCGACGCGGTAGGGCACGGCCGCGCGTTCGACGACCGCGGCAAAGCGCTCGAGTTGCTCAGGCGAAAACAGGTCGCGCGCCGGGTTGTCCTTCTCTACCAGGTCATGGCCAGGCACCGTGTCGGTCATCGCGAGACGCTCGATCACCGAGGCATACACACGCCGGCGGTAGGGCACCGGGCTGCACGCCTGCGCGACCGCCGTCAGGGCCGCGAAGCGCTCGGGCGCATACCGGAAGACGCCCAGATTCTCGCCGTCGCTGGCGTGCGCCAGAATGTGTCTGACCGTGGCCGTCGGTGCAGGAAAATCGTCGACCCACTGGAGGATGGGGTGGTCGATATTCAGCGAGCCCTGCTCGACGCACGCCCCGAGCATCAGGGCCCCGATGGGCTGGGTCAGGCTACCGATGGGAAACGGGGTGTCGGGCCGGACACGGATGTTCCGCTCGATATCCGCGAAGCCGTAGGCGCCTTCCCAGACCGGCGTGCCGTCGCTCACAATCAGCACGGCCATCCCTGGAATGCCGACCTGGAGGCGCAATGAGTCGACATAGCGCCCGAACAGATTGAACAGCAGGTCCTGCGCCGAGACCGACGGCGCAGCCGAGAACGCCGCGAGGGTCGCCAGAAGCAGCGCAGCGAGGGTCCGCGTCACAGAGGTCACCTCGGCGCATGATAGCACCGGCGTCCCGCACCCGAAGGCGTGCCCGGAACGCGCCTGGATGTGTTAGCCTCTCACCCGAGTGCGCTCTCTGCCCGTCCCTGGATTCGTGCTGACGCTCGTCCTCCTGCTTGTCCCCGCCGCGGCGGTCGGGGCCGAAACGGTGCGCGTACGCCCGCAGGTGCGCGACGGGCACGTGCTCGTGTCATTCGCGCTGGACGAGGGGTTTACCGACCCGGTCCGTGCGCTCATTCGCAGCGGGCTTCGCACCACGTTCACCTACACGGTGGACCTCCGCCTCAAGGTGCCGGCCTGGATCGACCGCACCGTGGCCACGGCCGTGGTCGCCACCACCGTTGAATATGACAACCTGACGCGGCGCTACACCATCACGCGCTCACTCGACGGCCGCACGCAGGAATCGCGCGTCATCGACGATGAAGCGGTGGTGCAGCAGATGATGACCGACTTCGAGCGGTTGCCGCTGTTCCGGACCGGTGTGCTGCAGGAGCACCGCGATTACTACATCATCGTGCGGGCCGAGGCGCGGCCGCGCAGCGGTGTGGTGCTGTGGCCGTGGGGCGGTGCCGTGTCGGGCTTCGCCCCGTTCACCTTCATTCCGTAGAGGGGCCGTCATGGGCGAGGCGGTGACATCGACGCGACGCCGGGGTCTGCAGGTGCTGGCCCTGGCAGCTGTAATGGCGACAGCCTCGGCCGTGCCTCCAACGACGGCACAGACCCCCGCAACCGGGGTCCTGGCCCCGGCTGCGGTCATGGCGTCGCCCGCCGCCGACCGCAGTCAGGCGTACGCGCTGTCGACCGGGGCCGATGGCCGGACGTATCTCGTCTGGCTCGAGCCGGTGACGGCCGAGGCCCATGCGCTGAAGTTTTCGGTCCTCGACGGGGCCCGCTGGGCGCCGCCCCGCGAGATTGCGCGCGGGACCGACTGGTTCGTGAACTGGGCCGACCATCCCTCGCTCGCCGTGCTCAAGGACGGCACACTCCTGGCCCACTGGCTCGTGCACACCGGGCGCGCGAAGGGCAGCTATGGCTACGGGGTCCAGGTGGCCCGCTCGTCAGACGGGGGCCGCACCTGGACCCGTACCTTCACCGACGGCATGGACAATGTGGCCGACTATGCCGGCTTCGTGACGTTCGTCCCGAACGCGACCGGCGCGGATGCCGTGTTCCTGCGTCCCGAGAAACCCGACGCGCCGTCGGCCCAGACGGCCGGGCACGAGGGCCACAGTGGAAGCGAGGCCGAGCACATCAAGACCGTGGCCGTCGTGTCCTTCGGTGCCGATGGGCGACCGGGGCCGATCCAGACCGTCGACACCGACGCCTGCACCTGCTGCATGACCGACATTGCCCGGGCCTCGGACGGACTGATTGCGGTGTTCCGCGACCACCAGCCTGGGGACATCCGCGACATCGCCGTGGTACGGCAGGTCAACGGGCGATGGACCACCGCAACGCCGGTCGCACGCGATGGCTGGAAGATCCCCGGGTGTCCCACCAACGGCCCGTCTGTCGCGGCCCGTGGCCGTCGGGTGGTGGTCAGCTGGTTCACCGCTGCCAACAACACGCCCCGCCTCAAATGGGCCCTGTCGAATGACGGGGGCGCGACGTTCAGCGCACCGGTCGTCGTCGATACGGGGGCTCCCGTTGGCTATCCCGACCTGGTGCTGCTCGAGGACGGCACGTCGGTGGTGAGCTGGCTCGAGCGGAAGGGCGAGGGCGTGGGCGACGTGATGCTGCGGCGCGTGTCGGCGTCGGGCATGGCAGCACCGGCCGTGGCGGTCGCGCGCAGCGTCAGCGGTCGGGGCACGGGCGTCCCGCATCTGGTCCTCGCCGGAAGCGACCTCGTCGTGGCCTTCCGAAAAGATCGGGTGCAGACTGCCCGCATCCCGCTGACTGCCGTCCCGCGGTAGCGCACCGCTCGAAGGTCTTCAGCGCACCCGCCGCGTGATGGCGGGTCGGCGCCTCGTCCACCACAGAGTCGGGGCCTTCAGGGCGCCAGACGTACGCGTGCCCAGTGGTCACCGTCCCTCGAGTAGAGCAGGCGGTCGTGCAGTCGGCTGGTGCGCCCCTGCCAGAATTCCATCGCGTCTGGAATCACGCGGTAGCCCCCCCAGAACGGGGGCAGCGGAATGTCTCCGTCCGCATACGTGGTCTCGAGCTGCGCGAGGGCATCGTCGAGCACGTCGCGCGAGGCAATGACCCGGCTCTGCGGCGAGGCCCAGGCGCCAAGCTGGCTGCCACGGGGACGCGAGCGGAAGTACGCCAGCGACTCGCCCGGTGTGAGTCGATCCACGCGGCCGGTGATGCGGACCTGCCGTTCCAGTTCTGCCCAGAAGAACAGCAGACACGCGCGCGGCTGCCGAGTGAGGTCGCGCCCCTTGGCACTCTCGTAGTTGGTGAAGAACACAAACCCGGTGGCATCGAGGTCCTTCAGCAGCACGGTCCGGGCCGCAGGGTCCCCGGTCTGGGTGACCGTGGCCAGCGTCATGGCATTCGGTTCGAGCAATTCAGCGCGCACGGCCTCGTCGAACCACTGGCGGAACTGCATGAGAGGGTCGGCGGCAGCTTCGGATTCCACGAGGACGTGCGAACGATAGTCGCGTCTCAGGTCGGCGATCGACATACGCGTCAGTGTACTGCGGTGTCCGCAGGTCCCGGGCGGGTGATCCAGACCCCAAGCGGACGCTGGTCGCTCGAGCCGGGGACGTGCGCGGCGGGTGTGTAGGCGGTCTCGGCCTGAATGGTGACGGGGGTCAGCGGTGCCCCGGTGCGTGGGACCTGCACGTCGGTGACGACACCGGCGGCGAGTGTGACCGTCTGCGTCCATCCACGGCTGGTCAGCGTGACGCGGTTGGTGGGCGCGTCACTGCGCAGGCGCAGAGTGAGTGGGGCTACGGGGGCGCGGCCTGCGGGACCGGGCGTGTCGGGGAACGACAGCAGCGATGGCGCGCCCGCCATCACCCAGGCACCACGGTCGGCCTCGATGCCGGCCGTATCGGTGTGCACCAGCAAGATGCCGCCCGGTGTGCGGGTGGCCCCGACCACCTGTGGCATCGCGGGAC
>JBIIDF010000032.1:0-15746 GCA_044238535.1 Vicinamibacterales bacterium | reverse complement strand
CGCTCGATGCCCTCACGCCCCTTGAGGTAGTGGTGCAGCGCGACCGCGCGCAGGCCGAGTTCGTCGAATCGGTGGACCAGTACATCGCCCGCCGGTTGACGCCACGATTTGTGCGCGCGGCACGGACGCAGGTCGAGACGCACCGGGCTCTGCTGCAGCGCCTCGAGTCGCGCTACGGCGTGCCGGGGTCTGTGCTGGTGGCCGTGTGGGGCCTCGAATCGAACTTCGGTCGCTTCAGCGGCGTGCGGCCGGTGCCACAGGCGCTGGCGACCCTGGCGTGGGAAGGGCGTCGGGGGGCGTTCTTTCGTGAGGAACTCTTTGCCGCGCTCGCCATCCTCGACGAAGGCGGCATCAGCCCGGGCGAGATGAAGGGCTCGTGGGCCGGGGCCATGGGGCAACCGCAGTTCATGCCCTCGAGCTATCTCGATCACGCGATCGACTTTGATGGCGATGGTCGACGCGATATCTGGCGGTCGACCCCCGACGTCCTGGCGTCGATTGCGCACTACCTGAAGAACCACGGATGGCAGCCGGAGGAACGGTGGGGACGTCCCGTGCGGATTGGGGCGTCGGCTGGAGAGGCGATCGCCGCCGTGCCGCGTCGCGACGCCGGCTGCCGGGCCACGCGTGACCTCACCGAGCCCCGCGGGATCGACGCGTGGCAGCGGTTGGGCGTGCGCACTGTCGAGGGCCGCGCCCTGCCCGGGGGCACACGCCAGGCGTCGCTGATGCAGGCGGGGCGCTCTCACTATCTCGTCTACCGGAACTACGAGGCGGTGCTCGGCTACAACTGTGCCCATGCCTATGCGCTGACCGTCACGCAGTTGGCTGACCGTATTCGGGGCAGGTAGACTGGCACCATGTCTCAGACGACACCTCCCTCACTTGCCCTGATTGTCGCCTGCGGTGCCGCCGCGGCGCTGTCGATGGCTGCCGGTGTGTATTTCGGCGGCGAGGGCCGGTTGCCCCTGGCGATGACCGGTTCGGGCCTGTTCGTGCTGCTGGGCAGTGTGACGTTTGAACTGGCCCGACGCCGGTCGATGCACGGAGAGTCGGACAAGTGAACGCGGGGATGCACGCAGGCCTGCGGCCCTTCGTCGGAACCGACGGAGCGGACGGCGTGACGCCGACGGGCTCGGCCGCCGACTGAACCCACCGCCGCGATGGGTGCCAGACGCTGGAATACGACCCTCGACGGTCCACTGACCGAGGCGGCCCTGCGGGCACGGCTCGAAGCGCTTGGGTATCGTGTGGCCCGCTACGAATACCCGCCGGGGACGGTGTTTCCAGACCACACCCACGGCGTGGACAAGATTGACGCCGTGATTACCGGTCGCTTGCGACTGGTCATCAGCGGCCACATGGCCATTCTTGGTCCTGGCGACTGGGTGCAGGTGCCGCGCGGCGCCGTGCACAGCGCCACCGTGCTCGGCGATGCCCCGGTCGTCGCGTTCGATGCCATCCGCGTGTAGACGGGCAGTAGGACGGTGGTCATGCACATCGCAGTCATTGGGGCCGGCGCGGTCGGCGGGTATTTCGGCGGACGTCTGGCGGCAGCCGGTCACCAGGTCACCTTCATCGCACGCGGGGCGACGCTCGACGCCCTGCGCACGCAGGGCCTGCACATCACGAGTCCCCTGCGCGGCGATGCCCACATTCCCGTGCGCGCCACCGACCAGCCGGACGAGGTGGGCCAGGTCGACGTCGTGTTGTCGACCGTGAAGTTGTACGACCTCGAAGCGTCGGCCCCGGCGATGCGGCCGCTCATCGGTCCGGAGACGGTGGTCATTCCACTGCAGAACGGCGTGGACGCGCGCGCGATGCTCACGCCGCTGCTTGGGGCCGATCACGTGGCGGCCGGTATCGCCTACATCGTGGCCGTGGCCGACCGCCCCGGCCACATCAGGCACATCACGGCCGACCGACTGGTCTTTGGTGAAGCGGATGGAGCAATGTCTGCACGCCTCCAGGCGTTTGCGGAGGCTGGCCAGCAGGCGGGTTTTGTGACCGAGCTGACGCCGGACATCGAGACCGAGTTGTGGGTCAAGTTTGTCCGGTTGGCCACGTGGAGTGCCATGACCGCGGTGACGCGCTCGCCGATGGGGGTCATCAAGGCCTATCCGGCGCTGGTGGCCATGATGGAGCAGGCGCTGGACGAAGCCATCGCCGTGGGACACGCCCGAGGCATCACCTTTCCGCCAACGTTGGTGGAAGCGACGCAGCAACTGGTCCGGAACTTTCCCTACGCCTCGAAGTCATCCATGCTGGAAGATCTCGAGCGCGGTCGACGCCTCGAACTCCCGTGGCTGAGCGGGGCGGTGGCGCGCATGGGGGCTGACGCCGGCGTGCCGACCCCGGTGCACAGCTTCGCCGCGACGATACTGGCGCCGTTTGTGGGCGGCCCGCCTGTGCCGCCGCCCGCCTGATCCGGCGCGCGGTCGCGATGCCGGCCGACTAGGGCGATGCGCTGGCGCCGCGTCGCCGTGCCATCACCGCTCTCACCGCGCGGAGGTAGTCCTGCTTCGACCCTGGCTGGCGGGTGAAGTTGTGGAGATGTACACGCCGCAGGAGGCAGAGTGTCGCCACTGGTGCAATCCGCACTCCGGCCCGAGTCGCGCGGTCGGACCACTCGATGTACTCGCCCGCCGACAGTCCGTCGAGCAGGGCTCCGGCGCGGTCGAACGCGGACCGGCTCACCACCAGCGACGGCAGGCCCGCGCCAGGCTGCAATCCCTCCGGCACCGCCACGCGCGATGCGTCCTCCGGCCCAAGTTCCGGTGAGACGAAGTGCTGCACCTGGCCCATGACGCCGTCCCAGTCCGGATGGGCCGTCAGCGCGGCGAGCATGTCGCGCAACCGGTCGCATGGCCACAGGTCATCCGAGTCCTGGAACGCCACGATCGGCAGCGACACGGCATCGACGCCGTCCTGTGCGGCACCCGCGAGGCCACGGCGGCGTTGCGGCAGCACCCGGACGCGATCCCCGAACGAGGCGAGGATGCCGAGTGTATCGTCGGTCGAGCCCCCATCGACCACGACGATGTCATCGGGGGGCGCGGACTGCGAGAGCACGCTGTCGATGGATGCGGCAACATACCGCGCTGAATTCAGGGTCCGCATTACCACTCCCACGTGAGTCATGCCTGGGTCCCCCGTGACCAGTATCGCCCGGGATACCGACGGGTCACATCCGCGACGGTCCAAGGGGCCAGGCACATGTGCTCACGTGTGGTCATGGGGTCGCCTCGCTGGCTGGTCGCACGTCGCCGTCAGGTGGGTGAGCATCGACGCGAGCGAGTGGTGGCGCGCCACCCAGTCCGCGGCCCGGGCAGTTAGCCGGTCGCGCTCTTCCTCGTGCATCATCAGTCGCAGGCAGCACTCCGCGAAGGCTGCGGGTGTGTCGGCGATCAGTGCCTGGTCGCCATCCGAGACACCGAGACCAGCCGCGCCCACCGTCGTCGACACGACGGGAGTGCCGTAGCGGAATGCTTCGAGGATCTTGATGCGCGTCCCGCTGCCGGCCCGCAGGGGCACCACCAGTTGTCCGGCCCTGGCGAACTCGGGCCCGACGTCGGCCACAGCGCCAATGAGATCGACGCCGTCCGCCGCGAGCAGCGAGGGGCGTTCGGGCAGGCCCGCGCCGACGATACGGAGCCGCGCCTGGGGCCATTGCGCGCGAATCAGTGGCCACATGTCGCGGATGAAGTAGCCGACACCGTCCTCGTTCGGGAGGTAGCTCAACGTGCCGAGGAACAGGAGTGTGCGCGGATCCCGGGCGATGCCACTCGGTCGCGTCACTGGCGGCAGGACGTTCGGCAGGAGCGAGACGGGCGTGTGGGGATGGCGGGCGCGGAGCACCCCTACGTCGCGCGGGTTGGCGAGAAACACGTGGTCAAACCGCGGAACGAACATCGCACGGGCGATGGTCCGTCGCTGCATCATGGACGCGAATGACTCCGCGACGTCGTACTCGCCTCGCGCCCTGCGCAGCGATGCCAGCACCGGGGCCAGATCGGCCTCATCATCGTCGAGGTCGAGCAGCATGACGCGGGGACGAAGCCGCTCGGCGCAACGCAGGCCGATCGGTGCGACCACGTCTCGGAACACGAACAACGTGTCGACGGACGGACCAAGGTTGACTACCGCGAGCGTGTCTCTGACGATGGCGGGCAGGGCGGCGAGCCGATGCGGCTGAATCACGATCAGCGCGGCGGCGCGCGCGCGGGCCCATGAACGGTCGGCGACATCGGGCGTGGGACCCCAGCACTCGGCGTGCACGACGATGACGGGGCCTCGCGAGCAGAGGCACTCCAGCAGCGCCGCGGCGCGCATGTGGCTGCCGCCCCCCGTCGGGCTCGGCAGCACCGGCGTCAGCATCAGGGTGACCGGCTTCACGGGCATCCTGCGATCTGATGGGTCCGAGGCACACACAGGAGAGCCCGGCGGTGCAACGCATCGTCCCGCCTCGTCCTCTGGCGAGAAGTCTGCGTCGGGTGCGGACGGTCCGGCATCATGTCTGCCGCCCGGTGCGATGCGCGAGCGCCGCACGTCGGGCGACCTCGAGAAATTCCCGTCGGCAGGTGTCGGCATCACCCGACTGCGCACGGGCATGAACCCGTCGGTCGACCAGCGTGTCCTGGATTTCCACAAACGGGAGGCGACGCGCACGATACACACGGAACCACTCCAGGTCGCTCGTCGCTTTCAGTGATTCGTCGAAGTGGCCGAGTTCCGCGAACACCTGGCGTCGGCAACAGATGCAGCTGGGTGTCCAGGCGAGCACCTCCGTATCGATGTGCTCGGGCCGCTGCCACGGGGGCAGGGGCTCGCCCGGCAACAGACCCATGCGCTGACGGCAGACCGACAGCCGCGCCGCAGGCGCCGCGGCGAGTGCCTCCCTGTGGCGGCGCAGGGCTGCGGGTCGCAGCAGGTCGTCCTGGTCCAGAAACGCGACCAGTTCGCCGGTGGCGGCTGCCACGCCCGCATTCCGTGCGGCGGCAGGTCCGAGATTGGGCTGATTCAGGACGACCACACCAGGCATGTGGCGGGCGATTCCAGGCCCGCCGTCGGTGGACCCATCGTCGACGACGATGAGTTCGTGCGGCCGCTCGTCCTGTTCCAGGGCCGACGTCACCGCGTCGGCGATGAACCGCTCCCCCTGATAGAGCGGAATGATCAGGCTGATGCGGAGCATGTGCGAAGCACGTCGGCGATCGCTGTCGCGATCGCACCTGGGTCGCTGCCCACCTGCAGGCCGAAGACAGGCAGGCTCGACACGAGCCGTTCGACGTTGTGGGCGTCCCGTGTCCCGGCGTCGGGGAGTTGGCCGACCGTGCTCGGCAGGATCGCCGCGAGCGCGTCACCCCGCGAGGCCGTCTGCACACGCGCCCTCGGGCCGGAGTCGATGCGCGGCAGCACAATCGCCTGCAGACGTCGGCTGGCCGTGAGCGATCCTCGACAGACGGCATCCACGACGAACACGCCCTTGCCACGGCCTCCGTGCTCGAACGAGTCGCTGTTGATCGACTGCCCACGAAACAGCGGCAGCCGCTCGACGTCGGTCATGCCGACGAGTTTTCCCGTGCCGTAGAGCGCATGGACGTTCAGGCCCGCGGAATCCACGAGGCAGTAGTCATCGCCCAGATAGCAGAGACCGTGCGCGGCCGCAGCGAGTGCCGTGCTCGATTTTCCCGACCCTCCCCGGCCGACGATGAGCACCGCACCACTATCGTTGCCGACCGCCGCGCCGTGCAGCAACTGGAGTCCGCGCCGGGAGAAGTGATCATGGAAGATGAATCGCAGGGGCGCGCCCACTTCCCAGAAGGGATACGGCCGGTCATCGACCTTCACCGCCCACGCCCGACCCCGCGTGCGGTCGATGACGCTCAGCACCATGCCTCCAGGGTCGAAGACGGCCGTGGTGGTGTCGGTGTGCAGGTCCAGCACCTCGCCCCGAGGTCCGCACAGCGAGTTCCAGTTCGCCTTCAGCGACTCCACAAGATTTGCGACGAACGGCGTCGCTGCGGCCGGGAGGCCTCGCCAGACCTTCACGCGAAGCGCCGGTTCTTCGGACGTGGTGGCCATTGCCGGCGGTAGCGCAGCCACCAGCGCCGCAGCATCCGATCCTGTGGGTGCGGTCACGGAGATCTGGTCACCGGCCACCGCATGCTGAGTCGTGGAAGCCGTGGGACTGCTTGCAGCAAACCATTCGTCCAGACGGTCGCAGGTGGCTGCGGCCGTCGGCGACGTTGAGGACCGCGGCAGACGGCGTCGACTGCCCCACGGCCGAATCTGTTCGTGCAGCTCGTCGTGTATCGCGACGTCTCCTGCGGCCTCGAGGGTGGCCGTCGGGACCTGGTCTTCGCCGGCACGCTCGGCGAATCCACCCTCCAGCAACGGCCGCACGACGGCCTCACCTCGGAGGGCGATCGGTCCAGCGCCCATCGCGTGCCAGGCCCGCGCCGCGTCGCCGTCGAGACGGCAGTAGAGCCCTCGGTCCCTGTTGACCACGACGGTCGTCGTGTCCACGCTGGCGGCAAGCACGTCTTCCCCGGAGCGCCGTATGACCGCACCCGCCTCGCCATGCATGACGCCGGCCGATTGCGGCCAGCCCACAGCTGGATTGACCTCGTGGATCGGGTCGAGCAGGAGCAGGTCCTGAAGTTCGCGGAAGACTTCCAGCCGAGGTGCCACGTAGGCGGCGCGTGCCTTCGCGGGAGTGGAGCCGGGAGCGAACGCTGCACCGGCCCCCTCCTCGATCAGCCCCTCCCGCTCGAGGTCGGCCAGGAAGGCGGTCGCATCGGCGAGGGCGACCGCGTGTTCGACGTCATACCGCGCCACGAGTTCGTCGGCGAGCAGTGCGGCCGACACGGCGCCCGCGGTCACTCGCCCCCAGAGGACGCCGGCTGCACCTGGAAGGCTGAAGTAGTTTCCCGTGTCCAGGTCGATCAGGACCACTTCGCCGTCGAAGTCCTGATGGAGGGTTCCCGATTCCTTGAGCTTCCACACCGCGCTCGCCGACATACGGGAATGTTATCGCGACTGGGGACGCCATCGTTCCCCGTCAGCAGCACCCGACTAGTCGTTCCCGATGCGGGACTGCAGTTGTTCGATCAGCGATTTGATGCGTCGGGCATCGCCCTTGGTGTGGCCCCGACTCTCGATGTAGTTCGAGCCCCCCGTCGATTCAATGCGGATATCCGACCAGATGAGCCCGGTCGTGATGTTGACCGACGCCACGTTGCGGATGCCGATGCTTTCCTCGTTCAGCCGCAGCCACGAGCGCTTGCGACGCATCACCGAGTACTCGGTGACGACGATCGTGGTGGGAAACAGGCGGTTGCCCGAGGTCAGGCGGCTGGCGGTGAAGTGCTCGTCCTGCATGCGGGCCAGTATAGCCGTCAGCGTACGGACGGCGGGGGAAACAGACCGCGCAGGGCAGCGAGGTCGTCGATGCGGCCGGCCGTCTGCACGTGGTGCCGCCCGAGGGTGTAGGCCAGCACGCGTGCGCGACGCTGCTCGAGGAAGCGCAGCATCCCCTCGGCGTCGGCCACGAGACCCTCATCGCGCAGGCGGGCGACCGCGGCCTCGGTGCCGAGCGTGCCATCGAGATACTCCGCCGCGACGTCACCGATAATCGGCTCGAGGGCCTGCAGCGCCTCCTCGACCTGCACCAGTCGTGTCACCTCATCGTCGGTGGGCCGTGCGTTCCTGGGCAGCAGGGGCCGCAGGTGCGTACGGTAGATCTCCATGCGGCGCGCCGGTGGCATCGTCAGATGGACGGCGACATCGGCGCCGCCTTCGGCGAGCAGCAAATCGGGACCGAATCCGGGGACAAACCGCAGCTCCGGCCACCCTTCGGGCCCGGCGGCGCGGTCGGCGCGCCATGCGTATTGCGCCTGATGGCCGGCGGCGCCCTCGTGGCAGGCCAGACGCAGCATCCGCGTCAGCGTCAGCGGGGGGCCTGCCCGCACCTCGATGGCGGTCACACCCGCATCGCTGCGCCTGGCATGCGCATCCCAGGGAAGCCCGGCCACGAAGGTCAGATCGACCGGGCCATCCACTGCGGCGCCGAGGGCCTCACGGGCTGCAGACTGACACGCGGCCAGCGCCACGCGAAAGAACGGCTGTCCCAGCGTATCCGGGGCGGTGAATCGCGCCATCCATGCGGCCACGCGCGTTGCAAGTGGTTCGTCACCGGGCACGAGACGTTCGACCGTGGCCCGGTGCGCCGCGGCGGCGGTGTCAGGCGTCGACGTGCGGGTCACACCCAACCCGGCGCTGGCTTCCTCGGCAAAGGTCGTCGATGCGCCGGCCAGACGACGCGCGTGCAGATGCAGGGCCCGCACCTGACCCTGCAGATAGCGTCCACGCCAGGCCTCATCGCCGCGCATGTGCTCGAGGGGCAACGTGTCGAGCGAGTCACGCAGCGCAGCCGCTTCGTCAAGCAGCGGGGCGATGGGGCGACGGGGCGCCACGTCCGGGGCGCCCGCCAGCCAGTGGTCGATGAGGCTGCGGTCGTGCAGGGCCAGGGCCTGCGTCAGGGCCACATAGCGGCGGGCCAGCGCGTCGAGGGCGGCCGGGGATGCCCGCGGCCCGTTCGTCGGCTGGCACGCGGTCGCCAGCATGCCGAGCAGGCATGGCACCCACAACTGCCGCGAGACTCGCATGCCCAGCAGTGTAGACGACAGTTGACCGAATCGCCGGGAACCAGTACAAGCTCAGCACACACCCCGACTGACCGGGGAAGGAGTTGCAATGCGTCGACTGTGGATGATGGGAGTGTCTCTCGCGCTGGTGGCCGGCTGTTCTCAGCCAGCCCCCCAGACGCCACCGCCCGCGGCCCCCGCGGCCCCTGCCGCCCTCGGCATCCGCCCGCAGGGCGACACCGAGATTCAGCCCGACCTGAGCCAGGTGCCCCAGGAGGTGCAGCAGGTCTTCACCCACATCGACCAGAATATCGACGCGCACGTCGAGCACCTGCAGAAGTGGATTCGCCAGCCCAGCATCTCCAACTCGGGCGAAGGCATTCCCGAATCGGCGGAAATGGTGAAAGGCTTCTTCGACGAGCTGGGCTGTCAGCAGACGCAGGTCTTTGACGTCGGCGTCACGGAATACGGATCCCCCGGCAATCCGGTGGTCTACGCCAAGTGCGACGAAGGGGCCGAGAAGACCCTGATGATCTACTGGATGTACGACACCATGCCGGTGACGCAGCCCGATGCGTGGGTGGCGCCGCCGTTCGAAGGCCGGCTGGTCGAGCAGGCGCCTTACAAGAAGGTGCTCATCGGGCGCGGAGCCACCAATTCGAAGGGGCCGCAGATGGCGCAGCTGAATGCGTTCCGTGCGATCAAGGCCGTGCACGGCAAGCTGCCCGTCAATCTGATCTTCGTCGCCGAGGGTGACGAGGAACGCATGGATATTGGCCTCCGGAAATTCGTGAAGGACCACCCGGAACTGCTGGCCGGCGCCGATGCGATGCTGCTCTTCGGCAGCCAGGCGCCGAGCGGTGGCGGCGGCTTCGGCGGTGGCTCGGAAGGCTGCGTCTACGTGGAACTGACCACGAGCGGCACGTCGTGGGGCCGGGGGCCGACCGTCTCGGACATTCATGGCAGCAACAAGCGCGGTGTTGACAGCCCCGCATGGCGTCACATCAAGATGCTGGCGTCGCTCGTTTCGGACGATGGCAACACGCCGCTGATTGAGGGCTTCAACGAAGGGCGCCAGCCGTTGGAAGACTGGCAGGAGGCCGAGCTGAAGGCGGCGGCGTCGCGCACCGATATGAAGGTGGCGGCCGAGAACATCGGCGTGGCGCGGTTCGCGTCCGACGATCCGTACACGATGCTCAAGAGCCAGCGCTTCGGCACGTCGTTCAACCTTGACGGCATCTGGGGCGGCAACATGTATGCGGGTGGCGCCGGCGCGATTCTGCCGAACAAGGTCACCTCGAAGCACAATTTCCGCTATGTGCCGAAGATGACCGGCCCCGGCATCGTCAAGAAGCTGCGCGCGCAGCTCGACAAGAACGGATACAAGGACGTCGAGATCAAGATGATCGGCGATGTGCCGTGGGCGCGGATGAACTCGGACCATGAGGCCGGTCGTGCCCTCAAGCGTGCCTACGAAATCATGAACATCCCGCACGGCAACCTGCGCGCCGAATACGGCATTGGCGGCGGCGGTGCGGCGGCGGGTGGATACTGGCCGGCCTACCTGTTCGGCAACGGTGAAGTGGGCGAGAAGGTTTCGCCGTTTGCCGGTGTCCCCATCGTGGGTGGTGGTGGCGGCAACGGAGGGCGTGCCCACGCTGCCAACGAGTATTACGTCATCGAAGGCGCCGGCAAGGTCTACGGCATGGCCGGTGCTGAAAAGGTCGTGGTGGCGATGGCCTATGCCTTCGCCGGCAAGATTCCGCCGGCCCCGGTAAAGTCGACGAACTGATGCTGCTCGAAACACGACAGCTGGCCAAGGAGTACCGCGTGGGCGATCATCTCGTCCACGCGCTCCGCGGCGTGTCGCTCGGCATCGATGCGGGCGAATTTGTCACCATCGTCGGGCCGTCCGGATCGGGCAAGTCGACGTTCATGCACATTCTGGGCTGCCTCGACCGTCCGACGTCGGGGCAGTATCTGATGAAGGGACGTGACGTCTCGACGCTGCCCGTCGATGAACTGGCGCGGGTGCGCAACGGCATGCTCGGCTTCGTCTTCCAGGGCTTCAACCTGCTGGCCCGTACGTCGGCCGTCGAGAACGTCGAGCTGCCTCTGCTCTACACGAGCACTGGGGTGGTCGAGGCCGGTGAGCGGCGTCGGCGGGCGCTGGCCGCACTCGATGCCGTGGGCCTGACCGACCGTGCCGAGCACCATCCCAACCAGCTGTCCGGCGGCCAGCAGCAGCGGGTGGCCATCGCGCGGGCGCTGGTGACACAGCCCTCCGTGCTCCTCGCGGACGAGCCGACGGGGAACCTCGACACGGCCACGAGCCACGAGGTCATGCAGATCTTTCAGCACTTGCGGGCAGAGCGCGGACTCACCATCGTGGTGATCACGCATGAGCGCGACATCGCGGCCTACGGCTCGCGCACCATCGATTTCAGGGACGGGCAGGTCCTGTCGGATGTGCATCATGATCAGGCACTGGCTGCGGCATCCCCTCGTTAGTCTCGCGCTGAAGGCGCTGGTGCGCAACCGTCTGCAGACGGGCCTCACCCTGCTGGGCATGACGATCGGCGTCGCCACCGTGCTGACGATGATGGCGGTCGGTGCGGGTGCACAGCAGTCCATCGAACAGCAGGTGCGTGCGGCCGGCCTCAATCAGCTGACGGTGCGGGCCGGTAACTGGCGGCCGAAGGCCGAAGACACGGGCGAAGCGGTTGCCCACGGCGACGCGCGCGACACCCTGACGCTGCCTGTGCCCGACCTGATGCCCTCTGTACCCGATGCCATGTTCGATGCGATGCCTGCAGACAATCCGTCGGGCACGCTGGGCACGGTGCAGCCGATTCGCTTCCATCCCGAAGACGACCCGATGGAGAAGCACGACCATCCGCTCGCACGGCAGCGGTTGGGCGACCTCGAGGCCGGCCTCGGGTCCGCAGCGACACTGTCGTTTGCCGATGCGCAGGCCATCGCGGCACTGCCCGGCGTGCAGTACGTCGCGGGCGGCCTTCACGAGAACGCCCGGGTCTACGCTGGCGCCAAGCGCTGGTTCACGCGCATGCACGGCACCGATGTCGGGATGCCGTCCATCAAGCGAGGCTGGACCATCAGCCGCGGCCGCTACTTCACCCGGCGCGAGCAGGACGAGGCGGCACAGGTCATTGTCGTGGGACAGATTGTGGCCGACAAGCTGTTCGGCGAAGGGCAGGACCCCGTGGGCCAGACGCTGACGCTCTGGAACCAGCCGTTCACCATCGTCGGCGTGATGACGAGTGCCACCTGGGTAGTACAACCTGCGCCAGGTGACGACCAGTTCGATGCGGTCTACATGCCGTTTACGACGACCCATCGCCTGCTGAACCTCAGCAAACTGAACGACATCACGATCACCGCCGAGTCGTCCGGGGCCGTCACTGCCCTGGCGCGGGCCATCACGACACTGCTGCGGCAACGGCACGGCATTGGCGACAATCAGCCCGATGACTTCACGGTGCTCACGCAGGCCACGCGGGCCCTGACGACGGGAGGATTGCCCCCGAGCGTCGCACGCGCAGTGGCCGGGAATGTGGCCGAACTCGAGAAGGTGACGCTCGAGCAGTTGTCAATCACCCTCGAGCGCGCCAGCCGCACGATGACGTGGCTGCTGGCAGCCGTCGCCGCCGTCTCGCTCATTGTGGGCGGCATTGGCATCATGAACATCACCTTGCTGTCGGTGACCGAGCGCACACGCGAGATCGGCCTGCGGATGGCCGTCGGTGCACGCCCGACCGATGTGATGCGGCAGTTTCTGGTCGAGGCCGTGGCCATCAGCCTGGCGGGGGGACTGGCGGGCATTGTCGTGGGCATTGCGGCAGCGCTCATCGTGGCGCGCACCCTGCAGTGGGCGACGGTCATTTCGCCGGCGTCGGTCCTTCTCGCCTTCGGGGTGGCAGGAGCGGTCGGCATCTTCTTCGGCTGGTATCCCGCGCGGCGTGCGGCGCAGCTCGATCCGATTGTGGCGCTGCGGCGCGAGTAGCACGGGTCTTCATCATGCTGCGTCACGTCATCGTCCTGATTACCATCGCCCTGCGGGCACTGGCCCGTAACCGCATGCGCACCGGGCTCACCATGCTGGGCGTGGTGATTGGTGTCGCAGCGGTCATTGCGATGGTCGCGCTTGGCAGCGGCGCACGGGCCTCGGTCGAGCGGTCCCTCAAGTCGGCGGGCACCAATATCATCGTTGTCAGCGCCGGCAACTACACACGCGGCGGCGAGTCAATGAACATCGCCAGTGGACTCGGGTCGGCGACGACCCTCACGACCGGCGACGCCGATGCGCTGCGCGCTCTGGCGGGGGTGACACATGTCGCTCCTGGCGTGCGGACGCGTGCGTGGGTCGACGCCGCACACCGGCGCTTCTTCGGTCAGGTGCGCGGCACCACGTTCAATCTCGCGGACATTCACGGATGGACCGTCACCGATGGACGTATGCCCGCCGATGGACCTGGCGTGGCGGTGGTCGGGCGCACCGCGGCCGCTGAACTGTTTGGCGAGGGCTTCGATGCCGAGGGCGAAGTGATCACCATCGGGTCGCAACGATTCACGGTCGCCGCCGTCATTCGCGCGACCGACGCCGACCAGGACGAGACCGTGTTCATTCCGGTGGCCGCCGGGCAGGCGCTGCTGGGCATCGGCCATCTGCAGACGGTCACGCTGGCCATCGACCAGGCCGGCGACGCGACGCGCATCGCCGATGAGGCCACACAATTGCTGCGCCAGCGGCATGGGGCCGGGCGACAGGCCCTGCGCACACCAGGCCTGGGCGGCTTTCAGGGGCCGGGTTCGCTGATGGGGCCCGTCGACGATTTCACGGTCAAGACCCAGGCCGCCGCGCAGGTCACCAAGGGGCTCTACACGTCGGTCGCGGCGTTTGCCCTGGCCAACATGCCGAAGCTCGACGAAGTGACGATGCAGGAGATGTCGAGCACGATGTCGCGGGCCGGTGGGACGATGACGGCCCTGTTGGGATCGATTGCGGGCATTGCCCTCATTGTCGGCGGCATCGGCATCATGAACATCATGCTGGTGTCGGTCACTGAACGCACGCGTGAGATCGGCCTCCGGCTGGCCGTCGGGGCGCGCCCTCGCGACGTGATGTGGCAGTTTCTGGTCGAGGCGATCGTTCTGAGCCTCCTCGGGGGGTTGCTGGGGGTGCTGGCCGGCCTCGGCGCGGCGCGGCTGCTGACACTCCTGCTTGAGTGGCCGACCGAGGTGACGCCGGGCACGGTGCTGATGGCGTTCGGCATTGCGGCACTCGTGGGCGTCGGGTTCGGCTACTACCCGGCACGGCGGGCCTCACAACTCGATCCCATCACGTCGTTGCGCTATGAGTGAGTCCGCGCCGTCGCACACCCCTCATACGCTGCGTCGGCGGTTCCGGCGGCAGATGGTGGAAAGCCTGTCGCTGGCCACCCTCGGGATGCTCGCCACGCTGGGCATCGGCACGGTGGGTTACCGCTGGCTCGGCGAGTTGTCGTGGGTGGACGCCGTGCTGAATGCGTCGATGCTGCTGGGAGGCATGGGGCCGGTGAACGAGTTGACGAGTGATGCCGCCAAGCTGTTCGCTGCCGCATATGCCCTGTATTGCGGCATCTTCTTCATTGCCAGCATGGGACTGCTACTGGCCCCGGTGATGAATCACATCCTCCACCGGTTTCATCTGGACCGCGCCCTCGACCGCGACGGCGAGTCGGGCTGACGGGGCGACAGCTCAGGGCGTGGGTGCGCTGGCTGTGGGGGTCGCAGGCGTGTAGGGAATCTCGACCTCGTGCGGCTGGCCCTGCAGGGTGTAGGTGACCATCACGGTCGTCGACGGGTCCGCGGGGAATGGCGCACCGGCACCCACCCAGCTTTCGCCAGATTCGTCGAGTGCCATGGCAATGTCACGCGTCTGTCCGTTCCCGAGGGTGACGCGGACACGGACGCCACTGGCGAGACTGGCCGGCAGGTCCTCGCGCACGGCATCGCTCAGCCACAGCTCGACCCGGCCGCCGGGATGCATCACGACCTCGTAGTGCGTTTCGCCATTCATCAGCACCAGACCACCGTGATGCGGACTGTGGTCCCCGTGGGGCGTGGTGATGCCGGCGTGTGGTCCGTCGCCAGTGCCCGCAGCATCTGCGCTGGAGGTCTGAGGGGACGCCGGCGCGTGTGGCTCCGGTGCGCATGCGGCGACCCCGCACAGCAGCGCTGCCGCCGCAACCTGGGAGACGCCGGGCCATCGTGATGCCATGCCGACTGCACGGTACATGCGGACGCCTTATCGGGGGACGTCGACCGGGGCCGATGCGACGGGTGGAGGCAGCAGACCGAGTTCCGGACGTGCGACCAGGGCGCCCCAGGTCGAGACGACGCCAATGGCCCATTCGACGAGGGCCGACACCAGCTGACTGAAGGCCACCCCGTCGAGCATCATGCCCACGGTGCGTGCCGTCCCCATGCCGACCGTGGCGCAGGCCGCCGCAAACAGGCCGATGCGCACGAACTCGCGGCGCACTGCACAGGCGAGCATGAAGCCGCCAAGACCGATTTCGAGACCGCCATACATGGCGCGGAAGTCGGTGCGGGCAGACGGTGCGCTGAATGTCAGGGACAGGAAGGCGGCGAGTTCACTGGGAGAGAAAAGGAACGCGAACCCGAACACCGCATAGCCCAGGCCGAGTCCCACCAGGACGAGTCGCCAGAACGTCATGGGCGCGATTCTACCCGAGTACACTTGGCCTCACACATCGGGCCGTCCCGGTCGAGGAGATACGCATGCACGACATTGACACGAGGCCCTGGTATCGCCAGGTCAGCCCGCAGCAGTGGAAGACCTTCCTGACCACGTTCACGGCGTGGACGCTCGACTCGTTCGATTTCACGATCCTGACGTTCGTCCTCATCGATATCCAGCAGAGCTTCTCGGTGAACCGCGCGCTGGCCGGGCTGCTCGGCACGGTCACCTTGCTCTTCCGCGTCGTCGGCGGGATTGGCGCGGGCACGCTTGCGGATCGCTTTGGCCGCAAGGGCCCGATTCTGTTTTCCATTGCGTGGTACACCGTCTTCGCG
>JBIIDF010000251.1:0-4599 GCA_044238535.1 Vicinamibacterales bacterium | reverse complement strand
AACTTGAGACCACGGAGCCGGGTGCATGGGAGCGGGCGATTCAGGACCTGCTGCGGGAGTTCCGACCCGATATCGTCCACATGCTGTACTACCATCACGAATGGGAGACGGCGGCAGTCAGGAGGAGCATCGACGCCGCGAGCCCGGACGAAGCACAACCCGCGATCGTCTTCGAGTGCCGTGATCCGCTCTCGACCCTGCGTCGAGCAGACGATGCGGGGGCGGTGACACTGGAAGAGGCGGCCCTGCGGGCCGCCGACGGCTGGATCTTCGTCAGCGACGCCACACGGCGGCACTACGAACGTCTGCACGGCATGGACCTCTCGGCGGCATTAATTGTGCCGCATGGATTTGCGGAACGCACGGTGGGACCGCCGTCCCCGAAGCTCTCGGCGGTTGACGGGCGGTTGCACCTCGCCCTGGTGGGCACCGCCTCGGCGCAGCCGGACGACGGTCGCTACTACGCGCGCATCATCAGGACGCTGTGCGCACAGGGCATCGTCGTCCACTCGCACTTTCATCCGAATCCGCAGGCTGACGCCCTTTACTTGCTGCTGGACGACGAACTGCCCGACTACCATCAGCATCCCAAGCTCAATCATCGCGACCAGACATATCTGTCGCGCGCCATGTCGACCTACGACCTGATGGGCGTCTTTCACGAACTCGACGCGGACATCCGCAATGAGGCACGCACCCTGGCGATCTGCATGCCAACCAAAGCCGTCTGCGGATGGTTGCTGGGAGGCATTCCCGTGGTCTGCACGGCGGCCTATGGCGGACTCGTTGAATGGATCGATGGGTACGGGATGGGCTTTGTCGTCCCCGGACTGGACGACGTCGGAGCCCTGGCCGGGCGCCGAGACGACATCGACCGCGCAACGCGAGCGTGTCTCGAGCATCGCCACCTGCTCACCCACGAGACCCAGGCCCTGCGGATCACCCGCTACTTCGAGGCAATCGTGAACCACCGAGCCGCACAGCCACGCCCGTTCCGATCATGACGTCCACGACGTATCCCCGTCTGGCATCGGATGTAGTACAGAGAAGATGGCATCGTTCATCGTTCGGGTGACGTACGCCTCTTGACCAAGGACGCATTCCAGAGCGGGGATCGACGCCTGAAGTCTGGCGAGCATGGCCTCGGGACCTGGAAGGGTGGTCGTAGGTGCATCCGCGAGAAACATCGTTCCGGCAGGGTTCAGCCGATGTGCTGCGAGCCGCTCGCCAGCCACCGCGGGGGGCAGCCGCAGAAACGTGATCCCGGAACCACGGGGGGCAATCCGCGGAAACACCAGGACACGGAGAGGGGCCGATGCCACACAGCCCACCCCCAGACGCTGACAGAACTGTCGCGGGCTCAGCCTCAGGGGCTCTCGAGCACCCTGTTCGGTACCGTTTTCCCCCGCCGAGTGCGCCTCCGCGAGTGTCATCCGGGCTTTCCATCGACCGGCGGCCGCCAGGTCTGGTCGATTGAGCAGCGAGGCGGAATCTGGGCGGATCGTAACGACCGTCGGCATCCCACCCAGCCGCCATGCCCCATCGCCATCGAGGCTGACCAGTGCCCGATCGTTTGTGATGAACTGACTGTCGGCCTCGCTGAGGGCATGGATCAGGACACTGGTCTTCCCCGCCAGCTTCGCGCCGACGACCAGCACGCCGCGGCCGCCGTGGGCGAACCCCGCCGCATGCAGTTGCAGCGTCCCTCGGGCTACGAGGTGATGCGCGGTGAACTCGCGCACGACCCGCAGCAACGCGACCCTCGTCGACGGACGTGAGACAGGGGCCACGACGTCCACGAGACACCCGTCCTCCCTGGATATGTAGAACACGTCAAACTCGGCGTCGTAGAGCGTGGGCTGCGGTGCATTCCACCGACGGCATGTCCCACCAGGGCCGTCGAAGGTGAAGCAGCTGACGCGGTCGTCCGGAGCCATCGCCCCGCGGCTCATCAACTCCCGATACCGGTGTGCATCGACCGTCTTCACGACATGTCGCTGCGGCGACGGGTCCACCACCGCCTGGAAGCCAGGCGTCAGATTTTCGTCCAGCCACTCCACATCCCCTGACTCGGGGCTGTCGATCTGAATCGAAAATCCTTCACGGGCCAGGGTGAGTGTCGGCATGGTGAACTAGGCGGCGCGGGACACACCAACATCGCTCGGCTGCTGCTGACTCCCTTGGGGCTGCGTGCTCAGGGATGCGTGGCGTGCAGCGGGTGTGGCGAAGACGGGGCATCGTCTGGGCCTGTGGCGTCGTCAGCACGCCTGCCGGGAACCCCGGTCCCCGCGTCTGTCTGCTCGGTGAGCGCCAGGAAGAACGCTTGTGCCTCACGCCATCCGGGTAGTGTGTCGTACTGCCTGAAATCTTTTTCTCCCCGGGGTGTCCTGCCCGACAGGCGACCGGCGAGTATTCCCAGCAGGGCCATCAGGTTCACTTCACTGGGATCGTCCCGGAAGCGCGCCAGAAACTCCGCACCATGGTCAGCAAACCACGCTGAACTGTCAGGAGCCTGACACCGCTTATGCTCCAGCGTCGAGTATCGTTCGAAGATGAGCTGCGGATTGTAGTGCGCGCCGTGCCGCCCCAACGTCCACGGCCCGAATTCCGTAGGGACCGCATCCAGAGGGCGGAGATACCGAAAGCCGTCAGCCTGCAATCGCCGCAGTTGATCTTTTTCGCACGACTCGACGTTGACGTAGGGATACTTCCGGATGATCGCGTGCCGGTAGGCCTTGACCCCCTGGATGCCTCGGCCCAGATGCACATCCCAAAGCCACGCGCAGACCATCGCGACATCGGCATCCGCGTCGCGAATCAGGCCATGCAGCCGCCGCACGGCATCAGGGCGCAGCAGCATGTCCTCGTCCACCTGAATGTAGTACGGGGTCTCGCAGGTATCGAGCATGCGCTGGAACGCCACCGACATCGGTGCCACCCGTGCGATCACCACGCGCCTGAAGCGACAGTCCTGCCGGTCGAGATGCTCGATGCATGCGGTGAAACTCGCCGCGCCCACCGTGGAGACGAAGACGGTCAGTTCCGAGGACAGGTCGGGAAGGCCCGTCGACGCTTCGACAGTCGTGGGCTCGAGCGGGGCCGGTGCCTGGCGGGATGCCGGCCGACCGTTCACGTCGCGGCGGTCGGCTTTGCGTCTGACAGAGAGCACAATTGCTCATTGTATTCAATACGTCGTGGAGGGGTCACGCGCATCGCTTCTCATCTCGACCTCTCGCAGGGTGTGGCTCGTTCCGCCATGCCATCGGTCGCGGGCCTCGAGTTGGGCAACCGCACGCGACTCAGTGGTGGCCAGCACACGCTGGAGCCATCCGCCATGCCAGCTCGACAGGGGATCGCCAGGGCCGCGTGTCCGCAGGGCGCGCCTGGATTGAGTCGCCGAACCATGGTTCGGTACACCTGCGCCCGCCGATACGGCTGACCGCCGTCGCGGTGACGTATCGTCGGGTGGGGGTTGACGGCACTCTGCCTGACGAACTAACTTAACACCGTTAACCATGGTCAGCCTTGCGGAACGGCGCGCGCGCCACCGGGGAATGCTGCGGCAGGAGATTCTCGACGCCGCCCGGCAGATGTTCGTCGACGAGGGCTACGACCAGGTGAGCATGCGCAAGCTCGCCCAGAAAATCGGCTACTCGCCCACGACGCTGTATCTGCACTTCGAAGACAAGGAGGACCTGTTCCGCGCCGCGTGCGACGAGACATTCGCCACACTGCTGCGGCGCCTCGAAAGACAGCGCCGCCGGCATGCCAGCGACCCCCTGGCATGCCTGACGGCCGGTTTGCGTGAATACATTGCGTTTGGCCTGCAGCACCCGGACCAGTACATCGTCACCTTCATGCACCGGGCCAGACGGGAGGCCCTGCATGATTACGAAGGCTCTGCGGGACAGGACGCCTTCGGGTTTCTGAGCCAGTCCGTGGCCGATTGCGCGGCGGCCGGACTGTTCCGGCCGATGCGCGTGGAGGTGACAGCACAAGTGCTGTGGGTCAGCATCCACGGACTGGTGTCGCTGTTCGTGGCGAAGAAGGCGTTTCCCTTCGCCTCTCAGGCGACCCTGATCGATGCACAGATTGACATCCTGGTGCGGGGGCTTCTGAAAAAGTAGCCAGGCCGGGAGATGGGACCGGGCGGCCGCCGCGGGCCATGTTTTCGGGGCACCGCACTGAACAGTGTTACGTCAGACATCGGGAACTACAGCATGCCCTCATTGGCGCGTCGCAACCTGCTGCACGATCGGGTCCGCCTGGTGGTGACCCTCACCGGCATCGTCTTCGCCGTAGTACTGTCAGCCATCCAGCTGGGGCTCTTCGTGGGCTTCCAGCGGGCGACGGCCGACGTGATTGCCCACGCCGGAGCAGACCTCTGGGTCAAGTCCACCGGGGTCACGCACCTCGAGACTGGCGTACCGTTCTCCGAGCGCAAACGCTACGACGTGCTGGCCACGCCCGGCGTCGCCGACGTGCAGAAACACATTGTGCGCTTCGGGCAGTGGCGGAAAGCCGATGGCGGACAGGAGAGCGTGATGGTCGTCGGGCTCGAGCTCGGCGGCTCGATGGGACAGCCGTGGAACCTGGTGG
>JBIIDF010000250.1:0-4619 GCA_044238535.1 Vicinamibacterales bacterium | reverse complement strand
CGATGGCACGTTCGGCCGTACCGGACGAAGGACTCCACGTCGTGGGCGTCACCGTAAACGTGGGCGTGCCGGCCGCTTGCGAGACGTTGACCACTTGGTCGGCGATAAACACAGTCGCCGTTCGAGGGCTGGCGCTTGTTGCCGTGTTGTCTGCCGCCCTGAGTGTCACGCTCCCGCTACCTGTTCCACTTGTCGCACTCACCGTCAGCCATGGCTGGCTGCTCGATGCCTCCCATCGGGCATCGCTGTGGCTCGCCGTCACCACGATCCGCTGTTCCACGGGTGACACCGAACCGTCCATGCCGCCCGCATCGCCCCTGCCCGCCACCGTCGTCACCACGCCCTCGGGGGTCACCTTGCGAATGCGGTGATTCCGGTCGTCGGCCACATAGAGGTCACCAGTCGAGGCGCGCGCCAGATGAAACGGCCCATTGAAGCGCGCTGCCGTGCCCACACCGTCCCGATACCCCGCGTCTCCGGCAGCACCTACCCATTCTGTCAAACCGGAGTCTGGGGTCCATTGCAGAATGCGATGGTCGGCGCTGACATACACAGGCGAACCCGAGGGAGCCACCGCCACGCCCATCCACCCATCCGGATTGGATCTCAGCCCGGTCGCCATCGTCTGCACGACCCCAGACGCCGTCACGCGCAGCAATCGTCCGTTATCAGGGGACTCATGTCCCCCCTGCACCACCACATACAGATTGCCTGCGGCATCCAGCGCCACTGCGCTCGGCCACCAGGAAACACCCGCCACCGTGCTGGTTACCCCTGTCGGCGAGACCCGCCTGATCCTCTGGGCGTCAGCCTCTGCCACGTACACGGTTCCATCTGGGGCCACCACGACACCACGGGGGCCGCGCATTTGAGCCTCTGTGCCCGTGCCTTCCGCCCAGCCTTCGCGGCCACCAACCCAGGTCGTGACCTGTCCGGATGGCGTCACCTTCCGAATGGCGTGATTGTTGTAATCAGCGACATATAGATTGCCCGACAGATCACTTGCCAGCGCATTAGGATGGCTAAATCGTGCTGCCGGGCCACTTCCGTCGAAGAGCCCGCCACTGCCGCGCTGGCCGGCGAGAGTCGTCACATCATCCGACCGCAAGTCAATCTGCCGCACGCTGTTTGCGAACACTTCAACTGAGTAAAGTTGTCGGCCATCAGGACTGAGGGCGACACCGGTCGGCCGATCAAAGGTCGCCGCCGAGGATTTCGCATTCCACGTAGATGGGCTCACGGTCACGGAACCCGCCGCCTGGGTCACCGTGACGACCTGCTCGGCGATGGTCACCGTCGCCGTGCGGGGCACCGTGCTGGTCGTTGCGGCTGCGGTCAGAGTGATGCTGCCACTGCCCGTCCCGCTGTTGGGACCGAGCGTCAGCCACGGCTGACTGCTCGTGGCCGTCCACGGCACGGCCGAACTCGTGGACGTTACGGTCACCGTCGTGCTGGTACCGGCCGCCGCTGCGGCCCACGTCGTCGGGCTCACGGTCACGGCCCCCGCTGCCTGGGTCACCGTGACGGCCCGACCGGCAATAACCGCTGTCGCTCGCCGCAGGGTGACGCGTGATGGATTCGCGGTCACCGTCAAGGTGACGCTGCCACTGCCCGTCCCGCTGCTCGGACTGACTGTCAGCCACGGGGCCGAATCCGTCATCACAATCTGGCGTAGCTGCTCAGACACCGGATCGCCGGAGTAGCGCGCAGACCCCGCATCGCCGGAGTAGAGCCTCTTTCCGTCTGGCGACAGTGCCAAGCCCCAAGGCCCGCTGAATCTCGCCTGACTACCAGTGCCGTCCTGCGTACCGCGGTCGCCCGTTCCGGCCAACGTACTCACCTCGCGCGTTGGGCTCACCCGGCGCAACCGATTGTTCCGGTAGTCAGCTACCAGCAGCCAGCCCTCCGGAGTCACCACCATTCCATAAATCCAATTGAACTGAGCTGTATCCCCAGTCCCATCCCTATGGCCTTCTTCGTAATAGCACCCGTCCGAGCTACAACGCCTGTCGCCTGCCCAGTGTTCGATCCCACGCTCCGGGGTCCACCGCACGACACCATTCCGGAGGGCCACATACACGGCGTCTCCAGACGACGTGACCGCCACTCCGGTGGGTATTGCGCTCAGCAGAGCCAACGTTGCCACCTGCCCGGCCGGGGTGATTCGGCGTAGTCGCTGATCATCGCTCACCAGATACAGATTCTCGGCCTCGTCAATGGCGATCGCGTGGGGCCGGTCTAGCCGAGCGCTGAGCCTGTTTCCGTCCGCACTTCCGGCCGCCCCGCAAACACCCACCACCGTTTCGGTGTTCCCACTGGGCGTGATTCGGCGAATACGGTGGGCTGCTCGCTCCGCCACGTAGATGCTCCCATCACGTCCTACTGCAACCCCCCGCGGCTCCCCGAAATTCACCTCGACTGCTGGCCCTTCCACGCACGGGTTCGGTGCTGAGTCCCAGGGTGTCCCAGTTCCTGCAAGGACCTGTGAACTGCCATCGCGTGCGGTTCGCCAGATTCGGCCGGCTCCAGAGAGTCCTGTGTATCCGTCGTAGAGGGTGTATGCCGTGATCACAGAGCCGGACGGATCGACGGCGAGGGCCGTCGGAAGCATGCCCGTGCTGCCAAGCTTTCCGGAGTAACCCGTTTGCCAGGTTGAGACCGAGACCGCGTCTGGGATTGCCTCAGACCAACTGCCACCTGTGCTCGCCGTCCACGTCGCATCACTTATCGAGGGCGCCACTGTCACACTTTGCGTACCGCCGCCCGCCGGCGCATTCCAGTTGGTCGGCGTCACCGTGAAGGTCACAGACGCGGCCGCCTGCGTCACGACGACCGCCGACGCCACAAGGCCGGCGAGACCCAGAAGCCTCTGTAGTCCCTTCAGTGTTCGTGGGGTAGGGCGCACGGTGTATCCTCTTCCTTGGGGCGAGCCGTTATCTTCGGGTGGCGGCTGGCGCGGCCCAGTCCGCCTCGATGTGGGTCCGTAGCATCACGTCATGACGTGCTGACCTGTCCAGAGCGTGCGGCTTCCGGAACGCTACCGTTGTACTCACAGAGGCTGTCAAGGGTTGTGACGCCGGCCCGCGTGCACTCGGTAAGCGTCGAGACGACCTCGACCACCAGCCGATTGCAGTAGGGCTGCAACTGCCACGAGACGGTTTCCAGCGATTGGGTACTGGAAGGAAGAGCCGAGACCACGAGAGCGGCTCCCACGAGGCACCGGAGGACTGACCACAGACGCGACCTGAGCCATCCTTTCGGGGCTCGGCTCTGGCACTCGAACGGCCTACTCGACGGGCGTCGAGTGTGCTGAGGGGGGCGCTGCTGGACGGAAGTGTGCGCCAGTACTCACAGGCGAACGCAAGAACGAACCACGCGGACACTGAGGGGCTGGTCGGGTGGTATGCGCGTCCCAGCTGCGACCGCCGGGGGAGGAGTGCAGGTCGGGCATCTCGCGAAGCCGGAGGGGGATGCCGCCCCGACATCGTCCCCCGCGGTGGGCCTTGGGCTCGTGAACCCCGACGAAAGCTATTCCCGCCCCACCGACCTTCGGGCCAACGGGGCAGGTAAGAGAGGGGGAGGTTCTAGCGCTGCGGGGCCAACTGGCGCATCAGCGTCTCGACGAGGGCCCGCAGCTCGGCAACCTCAGTGGCCTGCGCGGCGCGCTTACGCTCGAGGCGCTCGACCGTGGCAGTCAACACGTCGGTGCGACGGTCCGCGGCCTGCAGCGCGGCAATCAGGATGCCGCTGACATCCCCCGAATTCAGCGTCACGTCAGTCCCGATGGTGCCCACACCGTCATGGCCGAAGCGCGCGAAGAAGTCCTGCGCCATGGGCCCGTAATGACGGAACTGGGTGGCATCGTGGCCGATGTAGTTCCAGCTGGTAACTTCGAGTGTGCGGAGCTTTCTCAGCACCTCGTCGCCGTCGACCGGACGGAAACGCTCCTTCTTGTTCCGATCGGAACTGGCGGTGAAGGCTACCTGACCGCTGATGGATGTCACGCTGCTGTTGCCCAGTCGAATCGTGTTGCTCGCGGACACGATCGCCCCTTGGCCAATGGCCGTGGTGTTGGTCAGGGCAACGTTAGGGGAGGCAGGGCCGGCAAAGCTGCCCACGGCCGTGTTGCTGCTGCCGGTGATGTTGTAGGAGAGCGCCCCATGGCCAATGGCCGTGTTGAAGCTGCCGGTGGTGTTGCTAGAGAGCGCCTGGTAGCCGTGAGCCGTGCTGCCGACGCCGATGGTGTTGCCGTAGAGCGCGAAGGAGCCTGTCGCCGTGTTGTAGTCGCCGGTGGTGTTATCCGGCAGCGTCAACGCGCCGAGGGCAGTGTTGTGACTGCCCGTGGTGTTCGTGTCCAGCGCATAGGTACCGACCGCCGTGCCGTAAGACCCTGACGTAGTGTCGCGGAGCGCATTCCATCCGAGTCCGGTATTGCTTCCCCCAGTGGTGAGAGAGCTGAGTGAATCCGGCCCGATCACCACATTCAGGCTACCGCGGTCGCCAGTGACCGCGCCTTCGGCGATTTTGGCAGCGGTGACGCTGGCGTCGGCCAGCTGCGCGGTCCCGATGCTGCCGAAGACCACGGTCCCGAGGTGATCGCTTTCACACGTCACGGTGCC
>JBIIDF010000249.1:0-4624 GCA_044238535.1 Vicinamibacterales bacterium | reverse complement strand
GATCCGGCCGACATCACGCCCGAAGTGCAGCTCGACCTCTGGGCCCTCACCACGATCATCGCCCTGCAGCAGCAGGGCTACGTGCTCGTCGCGCCCTAGCCCGGGCCCCATCTGATCCAGCACGGCATCATGCATCTGCGACGTCTTTCAGCGGGGGCCAGCCTGGCGCTGGCCCTCGTCTGGCTTCATACGTCGCTGGCCTTCGCCAACATCTGGCCCACGCTCGGCGTCAAGCTGACCGACGGCATCTCGCTCGACACCGGGCTGGCCCTCCTGGCCCTGTCGGCGTGGTGCAGCCGCGCGCACGCCCACGATCTGTCGGCACACGCGATTCGGCGGTGGTCATGGGTGTGGGTGGTACTCATCGTCGGCCACTACATCGAAGCCACCGCGCGTGCGCTCTACGGTCGCAGCGTCAATATCTACTGGGACCTCAAGCTGCTGCCGGACGTGGGCTCCATGTTCGCCTTCGTTGCGCGTCCCGAACTGCTCGCCGCCGTGGTTGCCGTCGCCCTGCTCGTGCCACTGGCTCTCTATGTGCCCACGCGCCTCGCATGGACTCGCGTGGTGGAGACATGTCACAGCTTGCGCGGCCGGCAGGCCATCGCCGCGGTCGGCGGCGCGCTCATCGCGAGCTGGCTGGGTTTCTGGTGGACCACACCACCAGGCGGCGAGACACGCGCCGTCCGCTCGATTGTCTGGTCCATCGCCGAGGAAACCGCCGAATTCGCCTACGAGGCCTCCGGTCTCAACCATCAGCCGCTGCCCGACACGCCAGTGCTCGACACCTCGCTCACCTCGGTGCAGGGCGCCGACGTGCTGGTGCTGTTTCTCGAGTCGTACGGCATGACCAGCTGGGAGCGCCCTGAAATCATCGGCGTGGTCACGCCCGCGCGTGAACGGCTGACCCGTGCTCTGACTGACACCGGCTATCAGGTAGTCACGACGCGCGTGGAGTCGACCACCTTCGGCGGCGAGTCGTGGCTGGCGCATATCAGCCTGTTGTCGGGCATCGAGGTGCGTGATCCCGACATCAACCGCCGCCTCATGCTCGAGGCGCGCACCACGCTGCCGAAGGTCTTCTCGCAGGGCGGCTACCACACCTTCGCCGTCATGCCCGGCATTCAGCTCGACTGGCCCGAGGGACGGTTCTACGGCTTCAACCGCATCCACGCCTTCAACGACCTGAAATACAGCGGCCCGTCGTTCGGCTGGTGGGATGTCACCGACCAGTTTGCCCTCGCACGGCTCGATCAGTTCGCGGCCGACGCCCGACGTGCGGGGCAACCGGTGATGGCGTTCATGCCCAGCATCAGCACCCACGCCCCGTTCATGCCCGTGCCGCCCTATCAGCCCGATTGGTCGCGCGTGCTCACGGCCACACCCTATGACGAAGCAGAGCTGCAGCGCGCCTACGAAGATGTGCCCGACTGGACCGACCTGACCCCCGGCTACAGCAAAGCCCTGGCCTACACGCACGAGACACTCGCCGGATATCTCCGCGCGCAGGGTGACCGCGACCTGGTGCTCGTGGTCGTCGGCGATCACCAGCCTGCCGCTCTCATTACAGGCGAAGGCGCCACGTGGGATGTGCCCGCCCATGTGTTCACCCGACGCCCCGAACTGCTGCAGCGCCTGCGCGACCGGGGCTTTATCGATGGGCTGGCCCCACCCACCGACACCCGCGCGCGCATGGATACCCTGCTGCCGCTGCTGCTCAGTGCCTTTGGCAGCCGCTGACGGACGATGCTCTTCACCGAACCAGCGTTTCTGTATGTGTTCCTGCCCGTGCTGCTGGCGCTGTATGCGCTGACACCTGCAGCCGGACGCAACCTGCTGCTGGTCGTCGCCAGCGTCCTCTTCTACGCGCGTGACGGCGGCATCTTCACGTGGGTCATCCTTGGCTCGATCGCCGTCAACACCCAGGCGGCGCTCTGGATTGAACGCTGGCGTGACACGCCTCGCGCACGCAGGCTGCTGCAGGCCGTCATCACCGCCAATCTCGCGTCGCTGATCGCCTTCAAGTATTCAGGCTTTCTCATCGGCAACATCAACGCGCTGCGCCCGATGACCGGTCTGCCCCCCGTGGCTGATCTGCAGCTCATCCTGCCCATCGGCATCTCGTTCTTCACGTTCCATTCAATCTCGTACATCGTCGACGTGTACCGCCGCGATGCCGTGGCCCAGAAGGGTCTGGTGGGCTCGACGCTCTATCTGCTGTTCTTTCCGCAGCTGATTGCCGGGCCGATCATCCGGTATCACGACATTGCCGCGCAGCTGGCACAGCGCACCGTGAGCGCGGAGATGTTCGCCCTCGGTGTGCGCCGCTTCGTCGTCGGCCTGGCGAAGAAGCTGCTCATCGCCGGCGTCGTGGCCTATCCGGTCGACACCATCTATGGGTGGCCGGCCACCGAGGTCACCACCGCGCATGCGTGGCTGGCGGCCATCTGCTACACCCTGCAGATCTACTTCGACTTCTCGGGCTACTCGGATATGGCGATTGGCCTCGGCGCCATGTTCGGGTTCACGTTTCCGGAGAACTTCCGCTATCCGTACAGCGCCGCATCGGTGCAGGACTTCTGGAAGCGCTGGCACATGTCGCTGTCCAGCTGGTTCCGCGACTACCTCTACATCCCCCTCGGGGGGAATCGCCGCTCCGAGGCACGAGTCTATGCCAACCTCGCCACGGTGTTCCTGCTCTGCGGCCTCTGGCACGGCGCCGGGTGGACCTTTATCGCGTGGGGGGCGCTGCACGGCAGCCTGCTGATACTCGAGCGGGCAGGCCTTGGCGAGTGGATGGGCCAGTGGCCTCGGCCGCTGCGCCACGGCTACACCCTGCTGGCGATCGTCGTGACATGGGTGTTCTTCCGCGCCGACTCCCTGCCACAGGCCGCCGCGATGCTCACAGCGATGGCCGGGGCAGGACCCGCAGCGGCGTCGCCTCTCACGGCGGGCTATTTCCTGTCGCCTGAACGCGTGCTGGCCATCGCGGCAGGTCTGTGTGGTTCACTGCCACTGGTGCCGGGGTTGATGCACCGCCTCACCTCGTCAGACGGCACGACGGGCATCCTGCCACGGTGGTGGCAGTGGGGCACCGTGGCAGCGCTGCTTGCGCTGATGCTGGCCTCGGCCACCCAGGTGGCTCTCGGATCGTTCTCGCCCTTCATCTACTTCCGGTTCTAATCATGGGCGCGCCTGGCTTCTCCCCATTCATCAATCGGCTGCTCAGCACCTGCTTCGTGCTGGCCCTGGCGACGCCACTGGTCGCCACGCTGGCCGGCGTCGACCGCACACCCGCGCTGGAAGAGAATCGCGAGCGCGCATCATGGCCGGGCCTACCCGGCACCCGTGCCGAGTGGGCCGAGTGGCCTGGGGCGATCACGCAGTGGTTCACCGATCACGTCGCGTTCAGAACCGATCTCATCCGCACACAGGCCCGCGTCCGCGTGCAGGCCCTTCAATCGAGTGCGAATCCCGACGTGATTGTCGGCACCGATGGCTGGCTCTACTACACCGATGACGGCGGCCTCGAGGAGATCGGGGCCCATCGTCCGTTTACGGATGAGGAACTGGAAGCGTGGCGGACGACGCTGACGCACACGCGTGACTGGCTGCAGGCCCGCGGCATCGCCTACCTGTTTGTCATTGCTCCTGACAAGCCTGTCATCTATCCCGAGTTTCTGCCGTCCACCGTGCAGCGCGTGGGCACGCAATCACGGACGGCACAGCTGATGCGTCACCTCCGCGCGCACGACCCGCTGCCGATGCTCGACCTGACCGACACCCTGCGCGAGGCGCGTACGCACGAGCGCGTCTATCACCTGACCGACACGCACTGGAACGAACTTGGCGCGTACGCCGCCTATCGCCGCGTCATCGACGAACTGCAGCCCGTCGGCGTCGGTGTGCCCCGCCCGCGGAGCGACTTCAAGGTGGTGCCCTTCACGCGACCAGGGATGGACCTCGCCCGCATGCTCGGCCTGATGTCGGTGATGCAGGAAGTCGACCTGCGTCTGGAGTTTGCTGCCGCTCGACGGGCCACTGTCATCGAGCCCAATCCGCCGTCGCGTGCGCTGATGGATGCCCGTGTCGTCACCACGCAGCCCGGCCCTGGTCCCCGCGCCGTGGTGTTCAGGGATTCGTTCGGCTCCGCGATGATTCCGTACCTGTCAGAGCACTTCAGCCGCGCTGTGTATGCGTGGCAGCCGAACATCGATCTCGAACTCATCGCACGCGAGCAGCCGACGGTGGTCATCCAGGAGTGGGTCGGCCGCCACTTCTACCGTGTGTATCCATACGACGCCGTCGCCGCTCAGCAGTAGCGGCTCGGCAAGTCCAGCAGTACGCGCTGCCGTCTGAGCGCCATCACTTCCGGCGCAGACGGCTGCCGGTTGGCACGATCGAGGATGTCAGCCGGCAGCGACAGCCTGGCTGGCAGGTACGTCAGGCACAGCTGGAATTCATCCGCGTAGTCGTCGGTGGGAAACGCAACGACCAGGTCCAGGTGCCCCGCCGACTCGGTCACGCGATACAGCGGGTTGAAGCACAACTGGCCCTGCACGGGTGGTAGCTCGGTCCCGGAGTGCTGCAGGAACACGCCCGCATGCCTCGACGCCACCATCGT
>JBIIDF010000248.1:0-4630 GCA_044238535.1 Vicinamibacterales bacterium | reverse complement strand
GCTCGGGAGTTTCTCGATCATCACCCGGAAGGCACCGCTGCCTCCGTGCTGTCTCGCACACGAACTCTGGCGGGCGACAACTTGAATGCGCTGCCGTACCTCGACGAGCACAAGCGGCAGCTGCTGGCGTACCGCAAGACCATGACGCACAAAACCGTCGGCCAACTGTTCGGGGAATACACAACAAACTTCAGGCTGTTTCTCCAGCCATCGAGTCGCTACACGCCGCACCTCATTGTGGACAGGCTGCCGTGGCGTGAGGAGTACGACGCGGTGTTCTCGGGTCGAACGTTGCTCCTGCTCCTCGTCGCGAGCGTCGCGGTCTGGCTTGCCCAGCACCGGCGTTGGCCTGACATCCTGCGCGGTGCCGGTCTGGCCATGGTGTGTGGCTACATCGCGGCGGTTTCCATCCTGTTCGAACGTGGAGAAAACCAGCGGTTCAAGTTCTTCGTTGAGCCTGCCGTAGTGGTGCTCGTCCTGTCTCAGGCTGCCGCGGCCGGCTCTGCCCTATGGAGATACCGATGCGGGCGAACCCTACGGTGATCCATCGCATCAGGACACCGCACCCCGCACGCGTTTGCCCTGACCGGCACGGGCATGTGGCTACTGCAGTCTGACGAACCCATTCTCGCAACGTTTCGTCTGTGTGGTGAAGTGGGCCGTGTAGATGCGATTCGCTGAATCCAGTGTGCCCAGAATATCGTTATAGCAGTCTCTGCCCGGCCTCGTCGTCGGTGTCCTGTGGCCGAAGACCACAATTGACCCGGCGGGGAGCGTCCCAATTTCACTCAGCGGAGAAAAGATGACGCTCTGACGAAGGTAATACGACGTGTGTGCCTGCTTGAACGACAGTACACGACCGTTTCTTGATCCGATGGTATACACTTCGCCGCCCGTCGTGCTCACCACGTCATCAACCATCCGTGCGGTCGTCTTGTAGTCCTCAGTAGGGCCGAATCGGCGTTGCATGGCGTCATGGATCTGCGCCTGAGACACACCGACGACGCATCCGAGCACCACCGCCGTCACCAACGCGTGATTGGCGACCGCCAGCAGTTTGTGCAGCACAATCGCCACCAGCAGCGATGCCAACGGCGCGATGACCATGAAGTTCCGCAAGGTCGTGATGGGCGTATGGATGTTGATCGCCGATGCGATCGCGACGGTGGCGCACAAGACCACAGACACGCCCAGGATCGTTCGTCTGGTCCTGTCTGAGGGCATCGTCCGCATGGCCCACACAAACACCGCTGCGGCCACCGTCACGCCGCACACGAGCACCATGGTGGACGTGCGGTCCATCGAGGCCTTCCCTGCCTGTGTGGCAAACACCAACCCCGGCACTGCCACCTGAATGGCTTGACCGATGCCGTCCCTCGGAGTGCTCTGAATCCAGAACTTTCCGCCTGCGAGTGCCTCAGCATTGCCGAACACCACATAGGCGATAGGCCATGCCATGATCACCACTCCGGCCAGCACTGTGTGCAGCCACTCAGACGACAAAGTGCGTTTCTCCCAGAGCAGCCACGCGAGATAGCACGCCGCCAGCAGGGTCCCGAAGAAATGCGTCAGGCCCAGCAGGCACAGCACCACGTGCAGCGCCGACCGGTGCCCGGACGCAAACAGCGCCAGTGCCCACGACGACAGGGAAAACAACTGGGCGTACGACCGGGTTTCCTGGGCATACACGTAGACCAGCCAGTTGCACAGCACCACCAGTGTGGTGAGCATGCCGAGCTCTCGTCCCAGGGTTCTGCCGATGATCCAGTAGGCGGGCATCGCCGCGAGTACGAAGATCGACGACAACGCTCGCGTCGCCCACTCAGCCTGTCCGAACCATCCGACCCAAAGGCTCAGGAAGATCTGATACAGCGGAGGATGGACGTCATGCAGATACACATAGAGCTGCTCTCGGAATCCTGACGAGGACGCGACGACGCTGAATATTTCGTCAAGCCAGTAGGAGTAGTCCAGCGACAGGCCGTACACCGTGTACCCTGTCCAGGCCAGCAGCACCGTGACCAGAAAAACGCTCAGGACCAGACGGTGCGCCGTCCACGTGCCGATACCGCTCTCGTCATGGGAAACAGTTGAAGGGCCGAACATTGAGACCTGATCCTAAGCCGATCTGCCGACCATCGGCTCGGCATGCTCCACGGCAGCCCAGTCACAGCCTGCCCCCGGACGGGGCTGGGGCTGCTGGTGACGCGTGGCACCAGCGGGCAGTATGGCAGACGGCCGTCCTGCTCATCCTGCTGGCGGTGGCGGTACTGCCCATCCTGTACGGCGTCATCGTCTACGCCGTCGACATTCCCTACATTGACGAGTGGGAGACCGTCGCGCTGCTGCAGCGGTATTCCCAGGGGCGGCTGACGTTTCTCGACCTGCTCACCCCCCAGAACTCCTATCGCCAGCTGGTGTCGAACCTGCTGTTCATCGCTTTGGGAGCCACGGTACAGCTGAACCTCAAGTGGGAGATGTTCCTGACCGTGCTGATGGTCGCCCACACCGGGTGGATGTGGGCGGGCACCCTGCGACGCGTTGCCGCGATGCCGTTCCTGGTTGTCGCGGGCATCTCGCTGTTCCTGTTCTCGGCCCTTTTCACGGCCAAGCAGCACGAGAACTGGGTGCTGGGGATGCAGTTCGTGTATGTCTTCCCCGTGTACTGTCTGACCGTGTGCACCCGGGTCGCGGTGTCCGACCGACGTTTCCTGGTCCGGTCAGCCATCGTCGTGCCGGTCTGTGTCCTCTGTACGTTTTCCTCTGCCAATGGGCTCCTCTGCTGGCTCGCCCTTCTCCCGCTCGCCTGGGGGACGGGTATTCCGGACACGCGCCCACGGACATGGCCCTGGCTGGCGCTCTGGTGCGCTGTGGCCGCGCTGTCCGTCGGCGGCTATCTCTACGATTATCAACAGCCCGTGCACCGGATCGAGCTGTCGACGCAGTGGCCGCCCCTGACGATGGTGGTCACGTACTTCGTCCGCGTGGTCGGCAATGGATACGGCACACGTCTGAGCGCGCCCCTCATAGAAATCGTGGGCACCCTGACGCTGATCGGCTGGCTGATCGGCTGCGGAATCGTCGTGAGGCTGCGACACGACCGGGACACCATCGGCGCGTTGCTGCCGTGGGTGGTGCTGGGGTTGTACGGGCTCGGCAATGCGATCCTGATCACCATAGGGCGGTCGCACCTGGGGCCCGACCAGGCACTGGCGTCGAGATATCCGGGACTCACGCTGTTCCTGGGGCTGTCGGTTGCCATCCTTCCGGTCATCGCCTCGTACCGCAGACCGGAGTGTCGTCGCCTGCAAGTGTTCGCCTGGGCCATGGGTGTCTGGATGCTGGCGGCCACCACGCTGAAATGGGCGAGGCACGGCGACGACTTCGCCAGCCTGACGCGCTTCACGCAGGAGATTGCCCTCGGGAAGGCGGGCCTGCTGGTGGGCGCACACCTGCCATATGCCGAACATCGGTTCCAGATCTTCTTCCCTGCCGCCGCCTTCGGCACGTATCAGTATCGGTTGGAATCGCTGACGTCGCTGGCCGACTGGCTCGACGCGAATCACCTGCTCCGCCCTGGGCTCATCAGGGAGCCCTACCTGACACAGTCCCGTCAGCATCCGACGGCCGTCCTCGGGCGGTTTGCGGAGGTGTCATGGCGGCACGATACCGTGGTCGCCACGGGGCAGGTGGAGGACACGGCGCTGCTGCCGCTCCGACAGGCGGTCATCATCACGAGTCAGGAGGTCTCTGGCCGCAGGCGGTTCGTCGGGATCGACAATGCGGGGACGGCCGCATGGACCGTTGCCATCCCGGCGCACCGGCTGCAGCGGGAGGATCTCAGGCTGGAGGCCTGGCTCCTCGATGGGGAGACGGGGATGTTCCGCGCCATCCCGGGGAGCCATGCGGTTCCCCGGTGACCCACGCGCCCTCTTCGGCCCTGCGTACAACGGCGTGGGCTCGAGTGCGCAGGTTGTGGAGTCGGATTGTGTGGAGGAACGGCGGTACGCGTCCGACGCCGAGGTCATCGTGGTGAACCACTGAAGCCGGGCCGCGAGCGGTGCGGTCCTGGACGTGACGGCACGGGAGATGCCAAGCTCCTCGATGAAGGCACCTTGGAGGCTCTTGCCGACCCACGGGTGGTTGCGAAAGGGACTCGGCCTGCCACGATGCGAGCATCATGGTCTGGTTGGGGACGTGCCGTGCCCTCGCCAGTGGCGACGAGCGGTCCGCTCATGCCCGTCTCACCTGCTGTGTGAGGGCTAGCGGACGATGACGTCGGCACGGAAGGTCCGTGACTGCGCGACTGGTGGCCGCAAGGACCTGGACCACTCGGTTTTCTGCGGCGTTCACGGCACGCACTCGACCCGAGCGATAGTATCGATATCTGCAGCGGGACGTCTGTCTCCGACCGAGTGTTCAACCGCTGAGGCACGGATGTCCCCGAGGGCGACCGGCCCTGAGTCGGCGGGAATGAGAATGGCTGGGAGGCAGGGATTCGAACCCCGATAAGCAGAGTCAGAGTCTGCTGTCCTACCGTTGAACGACCTCCCAACGGGCTAGGAATTTCCAAGTATACCGAAGGCCCTGCAGGGCTTCAACCCTTCAGACGTCCTGGCCGCAACGAGCG
>JBIIDF010000247.1:0-4631 GCA_044238535.1 Vicinamibacterales bacterium | reverse complement strand
TCGTTCTGCAGGTCGCCGTCAGAGAGCACGATGAGCCGCCCCCGGGCGTGCGCGATGCCGGCCGCAAACGCCGCCGTCTGACCGAAGTTGCGCCGGAACCGGATCACCCGAAGCCGCGGGTCACTCGCCTGCGCGGCCGCTAGCTGCGCGAACGTATCGTCGCGGCTGCCATCGTCCACAATGACAAGTTCGTAGGGACGCGCGTAGGCCCCCAGCACCTCGGTCAGCTCATCGTAGAGCCGCCGGACATTGGGCGATTCGTTGAAGACGGGGATTACGACAGAAAGCTCGGGCGTCATCGAGCGGACAATTCGGTGATTATATACCCGCGTGTTCCCTTCCGACCGACTCTCCCGTGTGCTGGGCGGCCTCGCCGGCCTCGCCGGCCTGTTCAGCCTGCGCCACTATCTCGCGGCGCACCTCACTCTTGCACACTATGACGCCAAAGCCCACCTGGTCGTGGCCCGGCGCGTGCTCGACAGCCTGACGCCTGGTGCCGACCAGGTGGGCGCCGTGTGGCTGCCCCTGCCGCACCTGCTGCAGTTGCTGCCCGTGCAGGTCGACTGGAACTATCGCACCGGGGCGACGGCCATTGCCGTCTCGCTCGTGTCGCTCGTGCTGTCCGCTGCCGCGGCGTCCGCTACGGTGCGCCATCTGACGGGCTCGATGGCCGGCGCCATCGCGGCTGCGGTACTGCTGGTGTGGAATGCCAACCTGCTCTACCTGCACGCCACGCCGATGACCGAGCCGCTGCTCTTTGCCACGGTGATGATGGCGGCGTGGCACCTGACCCTCTGGGCCACGGGCGACACCGGGGCTCATCCCCGGGCGGCCGGGGCGTGGATGGTGGCGGCGTGCCTGACACGATATGAAGCCTGGCCGGTCACCGGGGCACTCGTCACCGCGGCCGTCTACGCGCGCTGGCGCCGGGGTGATGCCCTCCCGCTCGCGCTGCGGTCGTTCCTGTCTCTGGCGGCGTATCCCATTGGCACGGCGCTGCTCTTCGCCTGCTGGAGCCGCTACTCCATCGGCGAATGGTTTGTGACGGGCGGCTTCTATGTGCCTGACGCGACCCTGCACGGGCAGCCTGCCGTGGTCCTCGACAAGATTCTCGAGGGCACCGAGCACCTGTCGAGCCGGTGGTTCGTGCAGACGGCCCTAGTCAGTGCCGCTCTGGTGACACTGACCGGCCTGCTTCGCCGCACCCGTGCCGCGTTGCTGGTACCGCTGGGACTGGTCGCGGCGGTGATGCTGCCGCTCTCGGCCTATCTGTCAGGGCACCCCTTCCGGATGCGATACGAACTCCCCCTCGTCGTGGCTGGTGCCCTGGTCACCGGTCTGGCTGTGGGCCTGTTACGGTGGGGGGCCCCACTGACCGCCTCGATGCTCATCGTCGCGACGCTCTGGACCACGGTGCCGTTCGACCCGAACGCGCCGATGGTGCGCGAAGCCCAGCTCGATCGCCCGAACGGCGAGGCCCGGCGCGCCGTCACCGCATGCCTGGCGCGCGACTATCGCGGCGAAATCATCTTTGCCAGCATGGGCTCGCTGGCGCATTACATGCACGAGCTGTCACAGATCGGCCTGGGCATCCACGACTTCCTGCACGAGGGCAACCACCCGATGTGGGACGATGCCATTGTGAATGGCGGGGCGGCCTACGCCGGCTGGATGCTGGTGGAAGAAGTGGCAGAGGGCGGCGATGTCATCGCCGCCCGCATCCGCGAGACGCCCGCCTTCGCTGCGCGCTACACGCGTGTCTGCGAAGGCGGCAACGTGGCGCTTTACCGCCGCACCGAGGTGATGACGGCCAGCATCGCGTCGTGGAGGTGAGTGTTCGAGGCAAGGATATGCCCGTCCTCGGGCACCCACGGGCCGCCGTCCATACCGGTGACCCGGCCGCCGGCTTCTTCCACAATAAGCGCAGCGGCCATCGTGTCCCACGGATTCAGCGCCTCTTCCCAGAAGGCATCCATGCGGCCGGCCGCCACCCAGCACAGATCGACGGCGGCTGACCCGAAGCGGCGCACCGCGCGGGCGCGGCGCATGAAGGCGCCGAACAGCTCGAGGTAGCGCTCGGGATCGTCGTGCACGGCGTAGGGAAAGCCCGTGACGAGCATCGCATCGATCATCGTGTCGGTGTGCGACACGCGCAGCGGCTGGCCATTGAGCCAGGCCCCGACGCCACGCTCGGCCGTGAACAGCTCCTGACGGTTGGCATCGAAGACCGCCGAGACCGCCGCCTGTCCGTCAATCTCGAGGGCCAGTGCCGCACAGAAAATGGGCACACCGTGGGCAAAATTGGTCGTGCCGTCGAGCGGGTCGAACACCCACCGATAGCGCGAGGCCGAGCGTTCACCGCCCATCTCCTCGGCGAGGATGTCGTGCCCGGGAAAGCGCGCCCCCAGCATCGCGCGAATCTCCCGCTCGACCTGCACATCGACTTCTGTGACCAGATCGATGGCGCCCTTCTTGTCGATGCGCACCCCCGATCGGAATTTCGACAGGTGAATCTCACCGGCGCGAATGACGGCCTCGACGGCCGTCGCCAGGAATGCGGGATCGTGCATAACGCTCACTTTCGGGACGCCGGCCGCTTATGCAGCCTGACGACGGTACCACCGCCGGGGCGGGGAGAGATATCGACCTCATCCATGTAGGCCCGCATGAAGAGCAACCCGCGGCCGCTTCCCTTCATGAGATTCTCCGGAGCCAGGGGGTCGGCGATGGCTTCGGGATCGAATCCACTGCCTTCATCGCTGACCAGGACCGAGAGGCCGTCGCGTGCCGAGCCGCGCCACTCCACAGACACCTGCCGCGCGACGTCCTGACGGTTTCCGTGCCTGATGGCATTGATGACCGTCTCGCGGATGGCTACACCGACGTCATACAGCTGGTCGTCGGTGAGTCCGGTCTGGCGTCCGACCGCGTCGCTCATCTGCTGCACGAGGTCGAGCATGCGGAAGGTGCTGCCAAACTGCAGGCGCACCAGACACGGAGTGTCGGACACGGAGCCCTTGGTACCACGGAGCTTCACGCGGGGTCAAGTTGCTATAGTGTTCGCGTGTCTGTTGTGATTGCCCCGTCCCGCACCGTGCGCGGCCGACTCACCGTGCCCGGAGACAAGTCGATTTCGCATCGCTATGCGATGCTGGCCGCCCTTGCGGACGGCGTCTCGACGCTCACGAACTACGCACCCGGCGCCGACTGTCAGTCGACACTGTCATGCCTCGAGGCGCTCGGCGTGCAGGTCGATCGCCCCGGCCCGGGCCACATCACCATGACCGGCCGTGGCCTCGGCGGGCTGCGCGCCGCCGCTGGTCCCGTCGATTGCGGGAACTCAGGAACGACGATGCGGCTCATGGCGGGACTGCTGTCAGCCCACCCGTTTATCACCACGCTCATCGGCGATGCCTCGCTGACCGCCCGGCCCATGCGCCGCGTGATGGCACCCCTCACCGAGATGGGCGCGCGCATCGAGAGTGCAGACGGCGGTCGGCCTCCGTTGCTCGTCGCGGGAGGCCCCTTGCGCCCGATCGACTTCGCGCCGTCGACGCCGAGCGCCCAGGTGAAGAGCGCCGTGTTGCTGGCGGCCCTCCACACGACAGGCACCACCAGTGTGACCGAGCCGGCGCAGACCCGCGATCACACCGAGCGCGCGCTCGATGCGTTCGGGGTCCGCGTCGTGCGCGATGGGCGCACCATGCGCCTCACGGGTCCGCAACGTCTCACCGCGTGTGCGCTGCAGGTACCCGGCGACCTGTCATCGGCGGCGTTTCCTGCCGCCGCCGCCGCTGCGCTGGCCGGTGCAGAAGTCTCCATCGATGCGGTCGGCCTCAATCCCACCCGCACGGCGCTCCTCGAGGTGCTGCGCCGCTTCGGTGCGGACGTCGACACGCATGTCGACAGCAGCCTCGCCGGCGAACCCATGGGGCGCATCATCGTGCGGCATCGCGAGTGTCGCCCCCTCGTGATTACTCCAGCCGAGGTGCCCGAGCTCATCGACGAACTGCCTGTGCTGGCCGCCATGGCCACCATCGCGGGAGGACTCACCGTCAGCGGCGCCGGCGAACTGCGTGTGAAGGAAAGCGATCGGATTTCGTCGCTGGTCGGGGGGTTGCGTGCCATGGGTGCGGACGCCACCGAGGCCCCCGATGGCTTCACCATCACGCCGTCGCGGACGTTGACCGGTGGACGCGTCGATGCGCACGGCGACCACCGGCTGGCCATGGCGTTTGCGATTGCCGCCCTCGGTGCGTCAGGGTCCACCACTATTGACGGCGCGGACGTGGTCGCCGTCTCGTATCCGGGCTTCTTCGCCGACCTCGAACGGCTGCGGGCATGACGGCCGACAAGATCTACCTCGTCGGCTTCATGGGCGCAGGCAAATCGACCGTGGCCCGAGCTCTGGCCAAACGTCTCGACTGGCGCGTCGAAGACGTCGATGCCCAGATCGAACAACGCGAACGCTCGGATATTTCGACCATCTTCCGCACGAAGGGCGAACCCTACTTCCGCAGCGTAGAACGTCAGGCCCTACTCGACGCGCGACTGCTTCGGGGCACCGTCGTCGCCACCGGGGGCGGCACGTTCGTCGATGCCCGCAATCGCGACCTGATGCTGCAGGACGG
>JBIIDF010000246.1:0-4638 GCA_044238535.1 Vicinamibacterales bacterium | reverse complement strand
GATGCTGCCTGTGGAGTGTGCTGAATGAGAACGCTGCTGGTCGGAATTGGTGCGGCGGTGGTCGGTATGGTGGCCATGTCGGTGCCCGGTGGTCGTGCCGCGGTGGCCGCCAGTCCGCAGACCGCCGGGTCGAGGCCGGCCGTCGCGGTCCCCGCGGCGACGCCGCCCCCGCGGACGGATGCGGCGCGACCGTCGCCCGCACTCGCGGTTGCGGCTGCGCATGACGTGTCGCTGGCGGGCCCCCAGCAGTCCGAGATGGTGCGCCAGTACTGCGCTGGGTGTCACAGCGACCGGGCCAAGGCCGGCAGCCTCTCCCTGCAAGGCTGGAACGCGGAGGTCGCCGACCGCGACCGCGTCACGACGGAAAAAATCATCAGGAAGCTGCGCGCGGGCATGATGCCGCCGGCTGGGGCGCGTCGCCCCGACGACGCGCAGTTGCTGCGCCTGGCCTCGTCGCTCGAGACACGGATGGACCAGCTGTCGGCGGCGTCGCCCGATCCGGGCTGGCGTCCCTTTCAGCGGTTGAACCGCGCCGAATACACCCGCTCGGTGAAACAGCTGGTCGGGCTCGACCTTGACGTGACGGCGTTCCTGCCGGCCGACACCATCAGCGACGGTTTCGACAACGTGGCTGACGTGCAGGCGTTTTCCCCGACGCTGATGGAAGGCTACCTGCGCGCGGCCAGTCGCGTGGCGACGCTGGCGATCGGCGACCCGCAGAGTGCGGCGACGCAGGCCACCTACACCCTGCCCAAGACCGCCTCGCAGCTCGAGCGTGCCGACGGGGCGCCCCTCGGCACCCGCGGCGGGCTGTCGGTGCTGCACACGTTTCCGGCCGACGGCGACTATGTGTTCAGCATGGATTTCTATGCCGAACCGCTGGGGCTGCTCTACGGCAGCACGTCGGCAAACGAGCAGATCGAGGTCTCGGTCGACGGGGCGCGCGTCGGGATTTTTGCGATTGATCCCCGCATGAGCGAAGAGAAGACCGGTCTGACGATGAAGTCGGCACCGGTGCATGTGCGGGCCGGGGCCCACCGCGTGAGTGCCGCGTTCCTGCAGAAGTCGGATGGCCTCATCAACGACCTGATTGCGCCCATCGACCACACGATGGCCGACACGGAAATCGGCACGGCCTACGGCATCACGACGCTGCCGCACCTGCGAAGCCTGAGCGTCGTCGGGCCGCACCGCGTGACTGGCGTGTCGGAGACACCGACCCGGCGGCAGATTTTCACGTGCCGGCCGACCTCCACAGCCGACGAAGTGACCTGTGCCTCGTCGATTGTCCGCCGGCTGGCCACGCAGGCCTTCCGTCGGCCTGTGAGCGAGCGTGACTTCACGAAGCTGATGCAGTTCTACGAGCGTGGCCGGGCGTCACGCGATTTCGAGTATGGCATCACGAAAGCACTTGAGGCTGTGCTGGTAAGCCCGCAGTTCCTCCTGCGGACCGAAGAGATGCCGGCCCGCGTGGCGGGCGAGAGCTACCGGCTGGGTGATTATGCGCTGGCGTCGCGGCTGTCGTTCTTTGTGTGGGGCAGTGGCCCCGATGAGGCGCTGCTGAAGGCGGCGGGTGCGGGCCGACTGTCGGCGCCTGGTGGACTGCGGGCACAGATGACGCGCATGCTGGCCGACCCGAAAGCCGATGCGCTGTCGACCCGGTTTGCGTCGCAGTGGCTGCGCCTGCAGGACCTGGAGGGCACGACGCCGGACCCGATTCTGTATCCGTATGCCGACCAGACGCTGACGCGTGCTCTGCAGCGCGAGACCGAACTCTTCTTCGATGCACTCGTGCGTGAGGACCGCAGCGTGCTCGACCTGCTGACGGCAGACTTTACGTATGTGAACGACCGCGTGGCGCGCCACTACGGGCTGCCGAATGTCAGCGGCCAGCACTTCCGGCGCGTGACGCTGCCCCCGACGCGGCGCGGCATTCTCGGACACGGCAGCGTGCTGATGCTGACGTCGATTGCCGATCGCACCTCACCGGTGATGCGCGGCAAGTGGGTGATGGAGGTGCTGCTCGGCACGCCGCCGCCACCGCCGCCGCCGAATGTGCCTGCGCTCGACGAGACGTCGGGGACGGGTGCGGCCGGGCAGACGCTGTCGGTGCGCCAGCGGATGGAGCAGCACCGGAGCAACCCGACCTGCAACTCCTGTCACCGTGTCATCGATCCCCTAGGGCTGGCGCTCGAGAATTTTGATGCGACGGGCAAGTATCGCGTGAAGGACGGAGGGGCCCAGGTCGACACGGCCGGCACGCTCTACGACGGCACGCCGATCGATGGCCCCGACAGCCTGCGTCAGGCCGTGCTGCGGCGCAAGGATGTGTTCCTGACAAGCTTTACCGAGAGCCTGCTCACGTATGCGCTGGGCCGTCGGGTCGAGCCGACGGACATGCCGCTGGTGCGACGCATCCTGCGCGATGCCGCCCGGCGTGACTATCGCCTCAGCGCGTTTGTGCAGGGCGTGATCGACAGTGCGGCGTTCCAGCGTGTGCGGGTGCCCGGCGACATGCCGGCGCCGGCGACGACCACGATGCCGCAGGGTGTGGCCCGCTAGTTGTTCCGGAGTCCGACCATGATGATGCTTCGTCAACCGCTGTCACGACGCACGGTGCTGCAGGGCCTGGGTGTCACCATCGCACTGCCGTTCCTCGATGCCATGCGCCCGACCGGCCGCGCGTTCGCCCAGGGCCGGAAGGCCCCCGTGCGGATGATTGCCATGGAGATGGTGCACGGTGCGGCCGGCAGCACGGCGTATGGCCTCAGGAAGAACATGTGGGCGCCGGCCGAGGTGGGGGCGGGGTTTGACCTCACGCCGAGCAGTCTGCAGCCGCTCGATCCGTACCGGAAGGCGCTGACGATTGTCAGCAACACCGACTGCCGGAATGCCGAGGCGTTTCTGCCGCCCGAGATCGGGGCCGATCATTTTCGCTCGGCGGCGGTGTTCCTGACGCAGGCCCGTCCGAAGCAGACGCAGGGCTCCGACGTGTATGCCGGCACGTCCCTCGATCAGATCTACGCGCAGAAGATTGGCGACCAGACGCCCATTCCGTCGATGCAGTTGTGCATCGAGAATGTCGATCAGGCGGGTGGCTGTTCGTACAACTATTCGTGCGTCTACACCGACACCATCAGCTGGGCCTCGCCCACCGACCCGCTGCCGATGATCCGCGATCCCCGCGCGGTGTTCGACCAGCTGTTCGGGGTGGGCGCCACGGCCGAGGCGCGGCAGTTGCGACGAGCGGACGACCGCAGCATCCTCGACTGGGTGACCGAGGCGGTCGCCGACCTCAAGCGCACGCTGGGGCCAGCCGATCAGGCGCGCCTGACCGATTATCTCGATGACGTGCGGGAAATCGAGCGCCGCATCCAGAAGGTCGAGGCCTCGAACCGGTCCGGCGAACCGCGCGAGCTGCCCGATGCTCCGGTGGGCGTGCCGGATTCCTACGAAGACCATGTGCGCATCATGTTCGACCTGCAGGCGCTGGCCCTGGCGTCGGACATCACGCGCATCTTCTCGTTCAAGCTGTCACGCGATGTGTCGAACCGCGTCTTCCGGCCGAGCGGTTCGACCACGGCATTCCACACCGCGTCGCATCATCTCGACCGTGATGACCGCATCACCGACTTCCAGAAAATCAACACGTACCACGTCGGGTTGCTGCCGTATCTGGTTGAGCGCCTGATGAAGATTCCCGATGGGGATGGCACCCTGCTCGACAACACCCTGGTGGTGTACGGCTCGTCGATGGGGAACTCGAACGTGCACAACCACAAGCGCTGCCCGCTCATCATGCTGGGCCACGCGGGAGGAATCCTGAAGGGGAACATGCATGTGCGGGCGGCGGACGGCACACCGATGGCCAACGCCATGCTGTCGATGCTGCACGGACTCAACGTCGACGTGGCACAGTTCGGCGACAGCACCGGGGCGATGGACCTCAACAGCGGCGGCGTGGCGGCCACGCGTGCGGAGGCGCTGTGAGACTCCTCGGGCTGTCGCGCCCGGGCGCAGACCGTGGCGTCGAGGGCACGTGCGGGCGAGTGCTGCGTGGCGGAGTGCTGGCCCTGATGCTGGCCACTGCCCTGGGGACGGCGATGCGGGCGCATGACGGGGCCGATACCGTGGTCGAGGCCGCGCGCGCTGGTGATGTCGACGCAGTACGGGTGCTCCTGAAGCGTGGCGGCGACGTGAACCAGGCGCAGGGCGACGGCATGACGGCCCTGCATTTTGCGGCCCAGGCCGGTCAGGTCGAACTGGTGCAGATGCTGCTGTCGGCCGGTGCCAATGTGCGGGCCACGACGCGGCTGGGCGGGTACACCCCGCTGCATCTCGCGAGCCTTGGGGGACATGCCTCAGCGGTGGCGGCGCTCATCGCGTCCGGGGCGTCGGCGGAATCGCGCACGGCGACCGGGGCGTCGGCGCTGATGCTGGCCGCGCGATCGGGCAGTGTCGACACGGTCAACCGGCTCATCGAGAACGGGGCTCCGGTAAACGCCGCGGACAGCGCCAACGGGCAGACCGCGCTGATGGTGGCGGCAGGCCTCGACCGCGCTGATGTGGTGCGGGCGCTGGTGGCTCGTGGCGCACAGACGTCTCTGGCCTCGACCGTGGTCAACCTCGCGAAGCTGA
>JBIIDF010000031.1:0-16109 GCA_044238535.1 Vicinamibacterales bacterium | reverse complement strand
CCCCGCCAGCCGGTTTCCTTTACGGACCGCACGACATACTCGACTGGCCAGGCATAGCGCTGATAGACATTCGCGCTGCTCAGGAACTCGGGTGCGTGAAGCAGCTGGCGCAGCATCGCGTGGATGCTGAATGTGCCGCTCGCCCGATACGCCTCGGCCGCCTGCCGGATGAGCCCCTCATCGGGCGCATCGACATCGTTGATGAAGAAGGCATACAGCCGCCGGGCCAGGCGGTCGGCCGTCGCCGGATGGCGCGCCAGTGCGTCAATCAGGTCCAGGCCGTCCTGCGACCCCTGTGCGGCAGCCCGCGCCGGAATGGTGCGCGAGCCATCCGGATACATCGGAAAACTGAACGTTTTCGCGTCAGTGTCGTGCTGTGCCGGATTGTAGATCGATCGGTAGTAACTATTGACCTCGTCGGTTCGGTTGTTCACCACCACCAGCTCGAGGTTCCAGCCCGTAAAGACCCGCGCGGCCGCATACACATCGGCCTCGGTGTGCTGGCCGACGCCCACGGTGAACAGTTCCAGGAGCTCTCGGCCGAAATTTTCCTGAGGACGCGTACGGATGTTGGTACGTCCATCGAGCCACACCAGCATCGCCGGATCTTTGGCGACCTCGATCAGCAGGTCGCGAAAGTTGCCGGTGGCCATGTCGCGGAACAGCTGAATCTGTCCCCGCGTCCCATTCGGCTGGCGCGCCGCATCCATCATCTTGGTGGCATGAATGGCACCGTAGGTGCCCGACACCTTCGAATAGGCCGTCGCAAAGTAGTTGTGCCAGAAGACCGCCATCTTTTCCTGCAGCGGTCGCCGTGTGTGGATCATCCGGAAGAGCCACCGCTGCCGCGCGTCGTTGATGACGGTATCGGGCTGGAAGGTGCCACGCACCGTGACGCCCGCATGCGCGGGTTGGCCAATCTGCGCATCGGTACCGTCCGGCGCCTCGGCATAGTGCAGCAGCTCGTCGATCAGCTGCGCCGGGGTGAAGTCGGCGAAGTAGGCGAGGTCGTCGGGGCTCGCCCCAAATCCCATCCGGCGGAGGATATGCTCGTGCATGCCGTCGCTCTTTGTCCGAATATTAATCGTGAACGGGTCCCCGATGCCAAAAAAACTCCGGCGCCCTGAGTCTCAGGACGCCGGAGCCTCGACCAGTGTCACGGGCGGATGCAAGCTGTCGGCCCGACCCGCCCCGAATCGGGACTACCGCGACGCTGGCTTCGGGGCCTGCCCCAGGCTCAGCAGGTTGGCCATGATGCGGTACGCGCCGTCAGTACCCGCGGGCAGCTGGCGCCACAGGCCCAGCCCCACGTAGATCCAGCGGCCCTTGCCCACCTGCGCCTCGACCAGTGCCCCGCGCTTGGTTCCGCGGTTGTAGGCAAACGGTTCCTCGAACTCGATCAGGTCCTTCATGCGCGGGTCGCGCTTGTTCGCATCAAGGAAGTAGAGACCGCGCTCCTGCACCCAGCCCGTCCAGTCGGCACGCCCGATCGTGTTCGGTCCGGTGAACACCGGATGGGTCGGTTCGAGAATGCGCACTTCGGCATTCTCGTCCGTGACGCGCTCACGACCCACAACACCGGGGTAGGGGCCATACTGCGCATCGTTGAACTCGAACTTGTTGTAGTTGACGATGACGGTGCCGCCGGCGGCAGCGTAGTCGAGCAGCCGCTGGTTGTAGGCGCGCAGGTCGAGGCGGCGCTCGTAGGCGCGCACCCCGGTCATCACCACGTCATACTTCGACAGGTCACCCCACGCCAGTTCGTCCGGTCCAATCAGCGACACGGTCACGCCCAGCTGCTCGAGGGCCTGCGGCACCTGGTCGCCCACGCCCATCACGTAACCCACCGTCAGGTTCGGCTTCACCGCAACATCCACGGCCTTGGCGGTGATCTCTGGCGTCACCAGCACATGGCGGCGGGTCGTGTGCGGATACTCGACCAGCTGATAGCCCAGCGCATAGTCGCGGCCACCCGACTGCACTTTCGCCGTAATCGGGAAACTGCTGCCGCCGGGTTTCGACGCGGCAGCCGCCAGCATCGGTGACGGCGGCACGTCCACCTGGAAGCGCACCGTGATGGCTTCATCCTCGCGGGCAAAGCTCACAGGCTGGGTCGCCGGCGTCGCGCGCCAGCCCTGAGGCAGTCCCAGCACCACATCGCCCTTCGCCGCGCCCTTCGCATGGTTCACGACCGTGACCCGCACATCCTTGCGCGTGCCACGGGCATTCGCCGGCGACGCACTCGTCGGCACAATCAGCGTCTCGGGCGTCATCGTCACGGCAAAGTTGGGCACCACGTGCAGCTCGGCACGCTTCTCGCCGCTGAACAGGTTGCCTTCCGACCGGGCTGCCACCGGCACCGTCACGGGGAAGTCGACCCCGCCCACCGCCAGGGTGAACGTCGCCGTGAACGGCGTCGGCCGGAACGGTGCGCCGAAGGGCACATCCGGGTCGACCGTGAACCGCGACACACCGGGGGTATAGCGGAAGTGCGCTGCCGTCGGGCGCGCATCGGCCGGAATGACGCCGCCGCGATCCGTGGCCTGCGCAAAGCCGTTCAGCACGCGCGACGTGACCTCGACGCTCGTCGACCCGCGCACGGCGGCAATCAGCTGCACGCCGACCTGCTGCCCGGGCGTCACGACGCCGTCATTCGCAATCGCCTCGAGCCGGGTGTCGGTCGCCGCGATCAGCGCGTTGATGAACTGCTGCTCCTTCTGCGCCATCCGGAAGTCGATCTCGTAGCGCGCGTCATCCGACAGCCCCATCCCCGCAAGCCCCGCACGCAGCGACCGCGTGGCCGCCAGGCCCGCTGCCAGCGGCGCCACAGCGCCCGCGCTGCCACGGGCACCCAGCTCGCGCCGGGCCGCCTGCACCTGTCCGGCAATGTCCGTCAACGCCACCGTCAATGCCGCCGGAGGCGTGGCACCCGCGTACGCCGCCAGAGAGGCGAGGCTGTGGCTCACGCCGTCGAACGGGTCCTGTTCCACCCGATCCACGCCGTCGGGCAGCACCGTGTCACGCAGTCGATACGCGCGCACGCTGCCCGGCCCCATCATGCTCGTCTCGCCCGGTAGCGGCAGCAGCTGCGACATACCCTGGCACTTGTGCATGCTGCGGGCCTCGCCCGACAGCTCGTTGTAGGTGCGGCCCAGTACGGGGTCGTACTGCGTGCCCCCGCGGAACTGCAGGGCGGTCGCCGCCCCCGGCGTCCCCGAGAACGACGGCACCTGTCCGCCCGGCGCCGAGAAGCCCGCCGTGTAATAGAACTTCGCCGGCTGCCACGGACGCAACCCGTCCTTCAGCTGCTCGGGATACTTGGTCGGGTCGGCCGCCAGGCGGAATGCCTCAGAGGTCAGGCGCGACGAGGTCTGGTGGTGCTGGCCGCCGCCCTCGCCATCAAACACAAATCCCACGATGACATGGGGGCGAATGGTGCGGATCATCCGGACAAAGTCGCCCAGAATCTCTTCCTTGCCCCACTTCTCCATGGTTTCCTCGACGCTGAAGGAAAACCCGAAGTCGACCGCGCGCGTGAAGAACTGCTCGGCCCCGTCATAGCGGTGCGCTGCCAGCAGCTCCTCTGTGCGCAGCACGGCCAGTGATTCGAACAGCTCGGGCCCGATCTCGTTCTGGCCACCCTCGCCGCGCGTCGAGGTCACCAGCGTCGTCCGCATGCCCTTGCCGAAGCCGTAGTAGGCCAGCATGGCGTTGTTCTCATCGTCTGGGTGCGCCGTGGTCATCATCAGCGTCCCCACCGTCTCGAGCTTGCGCAGGGCCAGCTCGACCGCCGGCGTCCCGCGCAGCCCGGTGACCGGCTGCAGCTGGTGCTGCGCCGATACGGTGGACACAGTAGACACAAAAACGGCCGCCATTGAGGCGGCCACCGCGAACCCGGCTACGAGTTTCTTCATGGACAGCATCCTGGGAAGGAGTGGTGCGGGAAGGCCTCCAGGGCCTTCCCGCACCGTCAACACGAACTAGAACGTGAACTTGATACCAAACTGCAGCTGACGCTGCTCGTACCCTCCGGTCGGCACCAAATCTTTGCCGCTCATGGGAAGCCCCACGGTGGGCACGCCGAGCGTGTCGGTGGCAATCACGGCATTCACGCCCGACACCTGCACGGTGTTGAACAGGTTCTTCACTTCGGCAATCGCCTCAACGGCGCGGTTCCCACCCACGCGCACACGGCGCGAGTAGCGGAAGTCGACGTTGTAGCGCGCCGGCAGACGCAGCGAGTTGCGCGCCACACCCACGGGGCGGTCGGCCGCCGTGCCGTCGTTGTTCAGCTCGCGGTTGCTGCGCAGGTTGATCGGAATGCCGCTGGCAAACTGCATCGCGATGCCGAACACGTTGTTGTTCAGGATGGCGCCCAGCGCACCGTCCTTGTCGACCTGCGGCGTCGCCACGACACTGCCAGTGAACGTGTGCCGCTGGTCGAGCACGTTCGGACCGCGGTCGCGGTCGAGGTTGGTCACATCCGCGCGACCCGCATCCCCCTGCACCGACAAGGCGCTAGTGATCGGTGCATTGTCGTCGCTCTTGCCAAGCGTGTAGGCCAGGTCAAAGCCGATGCCGTTCACATTGCGCCGCGTGAACTGCAGCGTCATGTTCTTGTAGGTCGACTCGCCGATCGACTGCGTCGCGTTGATCACGTTGAAGAGGGGGTTCGCGCGCGTCGCTGCGCTGACCGTCGTGCTGAAGATCGGGTTGCCGTCCGACAGCGCCCCGATGGGGTTGATCAGATTGATGTTCGTGACCACCGGCAGGTTGTAGCCCCGCACAAAGGAGCCGCCCACGCCCACCGAGTACCGATCGCTCAGCGCATGCTCGAACTGCAGGTTGCTCTGCCAGGCACGCGCCACCTGGAAGTTCGGGTCGACCGTCCAGGCCGTGTTGGGCTGGGCCCCCGCACCGGCGCTGAGAATCGCCGGGAATCGCGGAGCCCCTACCTGCGTGGGCTGGAACGACGCCGACGCGCGGGCATTGGTGCCGTCATTCTGCAGCGCCTGCTCGTAGATGGCGTTCAGCGGCTGGTCGAACATCAGGCCCGTGTTGCCGCGCAGGACGGTGCGGCGCTGGCTGCCCAGCGTCCACACGAAGCCGAGGCGGGGCGCAAAGTTGTTCTTGTCGATCGCAAACTCGCGCGAGGTCGCAATCGGCGCATTGGCCACCGGATCAGGGGTGCGGTAGCGGTCGTAGCGCACGCCGTACAGCACCTTCAGGTTTGACGTCACACGCCAGTCGTCCTGCACGAACAGCCCCAACTGCGCCGTGTTGTATTCGAGATTCGGCTGGCCGAAATACTGCGTGAACGTCTGGTAGCCCAGCGGATTGGCACCGCTCACGGCTGCCTGATAGGCCGCCACGTTCGCAAACGTGTACTGCGCCGCCGGGGCAGCCGTGCGCGTGTCCTGCACCATCTGCACGTCAAATCCGGCCTTCAGCGCATGGTCGCCACGCAGATACGTGGTGCTGTTGTTCACCTGCAGCACGTCCTGGGTGAACCCGAAGCCGGCGTCAGACACGCTGCCGATCGGGCCCCCGATGTTCGCCACACCCGTGATGTTCACGGCCGGTCCCTTGCCTGCCAGCGCGTTGGGGGTGCGGGCCTGCGCGCGCGTCGCATACTGGACGCGCAGTTCGTTCAGGAAACCGCTGCCCAGCGTCGACACCAGCTGCGCCGCCGTCGAGTGCTGGCGGTCCGTGAAGTCGGTCGCGCGCTGCACGGACGTCAGCCCGCCGCCGATGTTCGCCGTGATGAAGTTGTCGAAGAACATGTAGCGCACAGACAGACGGTTCGCCTGGCTCAGCTGATGATCGATCTTGCCGATGGCAAATTCGGTGTTCAGTCCGCGCGGCATGTAGCGCGGTTCCGTCAGGCCCAGGGCTGCCTGATTGGCCGCCGAAATCGTGATCACGCTCAGGCCAGACAGATCGCGCTCGGTGTGCTCATATCCGCCGAAGAAATGGGTCTTGTCCTTCACAATCGGCCCGCCGAGGTCGAAGGTGTAGACATTGACGTCCGTCGGCGGTTTGTTGGCCGTGGTGCGCTCGCCCTGCGTGTAGAACGGAAACGCCACCATCGGCTGGCGCTGGAACCGGTAGCTGCCCTGGCCACGGAACGTGTTGGTGCCCGACGGCGTAATCGCGTTGTAGACCAGACCCATCGTCTGGCCGAATTCGGGCGCGTAGCCGGTGGTCACCACCTTCACTTCGCGAATCATCACTTCCGACATCGGCATCTGCCGCAGGCCGGCGCGATCCTTCTGCGTGTTGTTGCTGCCGTCTACCTGATAGTTGACACGCAGCAGCGCGCCATTCGCCGTCAGGCGGGGCACGCCGAATTCGTTAGTCTCGAAACCCACGACGCCCGGCTGCAGCAGCGCGAAGTTGTAGGGATTGCGCGAGGTCAGCGGCAGCGTCTTGATTTCCGCCTGGCTCAGGGTGCGGCCCTGCTCGATCTTGCCGAGGTCGACAATCGGCGCATCGGCCGTCACCGTGACCGTTTCTTCCAGCGTGCCCACCGCCAGCGCAAAGCTGATGACGGCCGTCTGGCCAGCCCGCAGCGTGACCCCCGTCTGCTCGAACTTCTTGAACCCCTGCAGCTCAGCCGTCACCTTGTAAGTGCCCAGCGACAGCAGCGGCGCACGGTACAGCCCGCTTTCATTCGTCACCACCGAACGGGTGTCGCCCGTGTCGATGTTGACCATCGTGACCGTGACGCCCGGCAACACTGCCTTCTGGTCGTCGGTGACCGTGCCTTCAATCGTGCCGTTGATGGCGGTCGACTGTGCCGCCGCCGAGACGGCGGTGGCCAGTGCCAGAATCAGGGCCAGTAGAGTTCGCTGCATAGATCGGATCCTCCCGGATCAAAAACAAGCCAGCTGCCAGTATATGCCCCGGCAGCGCAACTGCACCCATTTTGACGAAGGGTTCCTGCCCGACGATGCAGGGGCATAATGACGGCGTGATGAAAATCCTCAGGCGGGTGCTGGGTCTCCTGCTCGTGATGGCACTCGTGGGCGGCCTCGGCACCGCCGGCTGGGTGCGCACCCGGCTCCACAACAGCTTGCCGCAACTCGAGGGGCAGGCGGCGGTGGACGGCCTTGGCAACCCGGTGACCGTGACCCGCGATGCCCGGGGCATTCCCTTCATCCGCGGGAGCTCCCGCGCCGACGTCGCCCGGGCCCTCGGTTTCGTTCACGCGCACGACCGCTTCTTCCAGATGGACCTGCAACGTCGCCAGCCCGCCGGCGAACTCAGTGCCCTGGTCGGACCCGCCGCCGTCGCGGCGGACGAACGCATGCGGGCGCACCGCTTCCGTCACGTCGCGCGCGAGGCCCTCCAGCGGGCCGAGCCGGCGTGGCGTGACCTGCTCGTCGCCTACACAGAGGGCGTCAATGCGGGACTCGCCGCCCTCGGCGCACCTTCGTTTGAATATGCCCTCCTGCGCCAGGCTCCTGAACGCTGGACACCCGAAGACTCGATTCTCGCCGTCATGGCCATGTTCTCGGCGCTCCAGGGGCGCCAGATGGAATTCGAACAGGCCGCCGAACAGGTGCGCAGCGCAGTGCCCCCTGAGGTGTTCGAGTTCCTCACCCGCGCCGGCTCGGAATGGGACGCCCCGGCCGAGGGAGAGGCCATCGCCCGACCGCCCGTCCCCGGACCCGGGTCGTTCAATCCGCGCAGTGCGCTGACCGCGTCCCGCATCCCCCCCAGCGACCCGAGCGCCGATCCCGACGCCATCGCCCACGCTGCCATCGGCTCGAACAACTGGGCCGTCGATGCCGCTCATACCGGCGGCCACGGGGCCCTCCTGGCCAACGACATGCACCTGCAGTTGGGCGTCCCCAATATCTGGTACCGCGCAGCCATGCAGTTCCCCGACCCGGACATGCCCGGCACCACCCGCACGCTCCACGGCGTCACTCTGCCGGGCCTGCCCGTGCAGGTCGTCGGCAGCAACGGCGATGTCGCATGGGGATTTACAAACACGGGAGGCGACTGGAGCGACCTGGTCCGGATTGAACCCGATCCCGCCAGCCCGGACCGCTATCTGACCCCCGATGGGCCCCGCTCGTTCGAGACCATCACCGAACAGATCACCGTGAGCGGTGAGGCCGCTCGTCCCCTCCCCATCCGCACCACCATCTGGGGACCCATCGTCTGGACCGACGTCGAGGGCCACGCCTACGCCCAGCACTGGGTCGCCCACGACCCTGACGTCATTGCCGGCGACCTGTCCCGACCGGAGCGGGCCCACACCATCGACGAACTGATGACCGCAGTCGTGGGACTCGGCGTGCCCCATCAGAATGTCGCCATGGCGGGTCGCGACGGACGGATCGCCTGGACGGTGGGTGGGGCCATTCCCGTCAGGCGCGGCTTCAGCGGTGCGACGCCGGTGTCATGGGCCGACGGATCCGCTGGCTGGGACGGCTACGTGACCGCCGCCGCGGTACCCCGTATTGTCGACCCCGAGGTCGGCCGCGTGTGGACGGCCAACGCCCCCGTGGTCGACGGGGCGCGCCTCGCCACGATCGGCGACGGCGGCTATGCCGACGGCATCCGCGCCCGCATCATCCGCGACGACCTGCTGGCGCGCACGTCAGCCAGCCCGCGCGACATGCTCTCGCTGCAACTGAACGACCGCGCGCTCTTCCTCGAACGCTGGCGCACCCTCGTCCTGCGCACGCTCGAGTCGGCAACCGCCTCCGCACCAGCCGCCCGCGCTGACGGACGCCGCCAGATGCGTGACCTCATCGAGCGCACTTGGACCGGCCGTGCCTCAGTCGACTCGACAGGCTATCGCCTCGTGCGCATGATTCGCACCGACATCGTCCGCCGCGTGCTGACCTTTGTCACGGCCCCTGCCAAACAGAAGGACCCCAGCTTCGACTACACGCAACTGGGCCGCACCGAAGGGCCCGTCTGGGCCATCGTCGATGCCCGGCCGGTGCACCTGCTCGACGCACGCTACGACTCATGGGACGCGCTGTTCCTCGACGCCATCGACGCCGTCTACACCGAACTCACAGCCGACGGACGACCGCTGTCCGGGCAGACGTGGGGAGACGCCAACCGCGCACAGATTGTCCATCCGCTCACCGCGGCGCTCCCGGTCCTGGGCCGCTGGCTCAACATGCCCGGCGACCCGCTTCCCGGTGATGCTTACACCCCGCGTGCACAGTCGCCCCGCACAGGCGCCTCCGAGCGCCTCGTCGTCTCCCCGGGACGCGAAGCCGAAGGTCTGCTGCAGATGCCCACTGGGCAGTCGTCGCATCCGCTGTCGCCGTTCTTCGGGACGATGCACCGCGAGTGGGTGGAAGGCACCCCCAGCCCGCTCGTGCCCGGCCCCGTGAAGCACACGCTGACACTGGTGCCCTGACGCACCACCGGGCAGCAGGGGGAGCGGTGCGCGTAGACCAGAGCGCCGGGGCCCGGAACAGACCCACGCCGCAGGTGCCGCGATCGACGCAAGCCCGACAGCACAGCTAAGATGGGTGGGGTCAGGGAAGAGCCGCCGTCATGGCCGGCGCGCGTCGGTGCAATCGCAAGGTGCCACGATGCCCGGCCCGATGCCCGCGGCCACGCACCGGAGCCCCACATGCCCATCACCGTCTCGTCCGCCGTCTCAGCGCCGCTGCAGGACGTCTGGAAGGCCTACACCACGCCTGAAGACATCGTGCAGTGGAATGCCGCCTCCGATGACTGGCACACCACGGCAGCCACCGTCGACCTTCGTCCCGGCGGCCGGTTCTGTTCGCGCATGGAAGCCAGGGACGGTTCCGCCGGCTTTGACTTCGAAGGCGAATACCGCATCGTCGAACCGCTTCGCCTCATCGAATACGCCTTCGGTGATCGCATAGCGCGCGTCGAATTCACGGACGGTGATCAGGGTGTGGTGGTCACCGTGACCTTCGACGCCGAGACCATCCACACGGAGGAACAGCAGCGCCAGGGCTGGCAGGCCATCCTCGACAACTTCGCCAGGCACGTCGGGAAGACGCGGGCGCCCCGCTGATCCCGCGCGGCCGCACGCGGCTCAGTACCCCATCGCGTAGCCAGTCCGCCTCGGGTCCGCGCCAGCCGTCATGGCACCGGTCGCCTGATCCACGCGAATCACCTGCATGTGTCCGAGGCTGCCCCAGCCTGGAAGCACCTGGACGCTGTGGCCCATCTGCCGCAGAGCCGCAATCGTCGCCGGCGGCACACGGCCCTCGACCTGCACGGTAATTGCCGCGCCCGGCTTGTAGAAGTTGGGAGCCGCCTCGAGCACCAGCCGCGGGGCCTCAATCGCCGCCTGCACAGGTTGCGCAAAATCGATGAGGTTCAGCAGCACTTGGAACTGCGTCTGCCCGATCGTCTCACCCCCAGGCGTGCCAAACACAAACGCCAGTCTGCCGTCCTTCAGCACCACCACGGGCGAGTTGTTCAGAATCGGAATCTTGCCCGCGCCCACGTAATTCACATCGGTCGGATACGGCGAGGTAGACCCAATCCGCATACCGTTGTTCAGCAGCAGGCCCGTGTTCCCCACGACGACGTTGTTGCCGAACAGTCCGCCGAGCGTCGGGGTGCATCCCACCGCATTGCCGAACGGGTCGACAATCGAGAACGACGTCGTGTGCAGCTCGCCGTCGTAGTGCTCGTCCCAGGCCGGTCCCTGCGCGCGCGGCGTCGCCTCGGGTGCACCCTCGGGCAGGCCGGCCGGCGGATACGGAATGGCCAGGGCCGCGTCGAAGAGCCGCCAGCGGGTGTCGGCAAAGCTCCGCGAGACCAGACCCGTCTGCGGCACACGCACGAAGGCCGGGTCGGCCACGTAACGGTAGATATCCGCCTTCGAAATTTTGATCGCCTCGATCACCGCATGCAGGTGCGCCGGCGACTGCGGCCCGGCCGTCCGCAGGTCAACGGGCGCAATGAGGTTTGCGCCCATGATCACCTCGAAGCCTCCGCGCGAGGTCGAGGGATTGCTGTAGACGTCGTGGCCGCGATACGTCGTATGCAGCGGCTCCTGCCACTGCGGGGCATATGCCGCCAGGTCCGCCGCCGTCAGCACCCCGCCGTTCTCGCGGAAGAATCGGTCGATCTCCTGCGCAATGTCGCCCCGATAGAAACGATCGTACGCCGCCTGGATGGCGGCCGCCCGAGTCGCGCCTTGCCTCAGGGCCTGCGCTTCCGCCTCGACCAGCTTGCGCAGTGTCGACGCGTAGTCGGGGTTCTTCAGCAAGTCGCCTGCCTTCAGCGGCTCGCCGTTCGGCAGGAAGATCTTGGCCGTCGTCGGATACTTCGCCAGGTTGTTCCGGCCCCGTGCAATCGACTGGGCCAGCATCACATCGATCGGGTAGCCCTGCTCGGCATACGCAATCGCAGGCGCCAGCACGTCGGCCACCGACATCGTGCCGAAGCGCTGCAACTGGACGAGGTACCCGCCGATATTGCCCGGCGTGATGCCGGCCTTCATGCCCGCGTTCAGCGTGTCGGGCGTCATCTCCTCGGGCGTCAAGGCCTTCGGTGCCGCACCCGCCATCGACAGCGACCACACCTTCCGCGATTCGCGGTGGTAGACCGTCATGAAGCCGTTGCCGCCGATGCCGTTCATCTCGGGTTCGCCGAGGCCCGCCATTGCACCCACGGCCGCCGCCGCATCGAAGGCGTTGCCGCCACGGACCAGCATCTGCAGTCCGGCAGACGCCGCAATCGGGTGACCCGCCGTCACGAGGCCGTGCACGCCCGCCACCGCGGGGCGTGTCAGGACCGGACGCGCCGATGCAGGGGCCTCGGCCGCCTGTTGCTGCGCCAGACCATACAAGGTGCTGGCCCCCAGCGCGAGAATCACGAACGAGACGCCGAACATGCGCTGCAGCCGCATACACCCTCCCGGGAATGAACGTGCCCAGAGTATAGGCTGTTGGGCCGGGCGGCATCTGCCACTAAGATGGCGCCACCGCGGAGGCCCCATGCCACGTCTTCTGAGTCCGAATCTGTTCCTGATCGCCGTGCTCGCCGGTGTCGTCACCGCCGCTCCTCACGCCCGGGCGCACACCCCGCAGGCGATGCCGTCGGGCGGGCCGGCCGTCGCCACACCGACGTACGTGTCCCTGGCCCTCGACATCACGGTCAATCGCCCTGCAGACGACGTGTGGAAGCGCGTCGGGAAATACTGCGACATCGGCGAGTGGCTGCAGATGCCCTGCACCATCACGTCAGGCACAGACGGTGAACTCGGGGCCGTGCGGTCGGTGGCAAACGAGATTCTCGTCGGTCGGACACAGCGCTCGTACACCTACACGCAGCCCGTGCGCAATGACCGGCCCTACAACATGTACCACGGCACGCTGGAAGTCAGGCCGCTCTCGGCCACCACGTCGTCCATTGTCTATGTGCTCGTCTGGGACAACTCGATGCTGGCCGACGATGCGGCACGCCAGGCTGACATCACACGGCGCCGCTCCACGTTCACCCGGGCCCTGGAAAACATGAAGGTGCTCGCGGAAGGGGGCACGCTGCCGCCGAAGCCGGCTGGCCTCAGGTGATGAGGACCTGTGCAGCATCCGTCGCGGTTGCCCTCGCGCTGCTGTTTGTGATGACCCGTGACCCGATGGCGGAGCCCGCGCACGCGCAGGCAGACACGCCTGCAGTGACCTGGGCCGAGGCCACGGTGGCCGACATCCATCGTGCACTGGCGGCCCGGGAGGCGACCTGTCGTCAGGTCGTGCAGGCATATCTCGACCGCATCGAGGCCTACGACCGCCGTGGGCCTGCCATCCGCGCCCTCATCACCGTGAATGCCCGGGCACTCGACGAAGCCGACCGCCTCGACCGGGAAGCCGCACGTGGCGCGACGCAGGCACCGCTGCACTGCATTCCGCTCATCCTCAAGGACAACTTCGATACGGCCGACATGCCCACGACCGGGGCGTCGGTCACCCTCGCCCGCTCGGTGCCACCAGACGATGCCTTCGTCGTGAAGCGGTTGCGCGCGGCGGGTGCCATCATTGTCGCCAAGGCCAATCTCACCGAGCTGGCGCTCACCGGTGTGACGGTGAGCTCGCTCGGGGGCCAGACACGGAATCCCTACGACCTGACGCGCACACCCGGCGGTTCCAGCGGAGGCACGGGCGCTGCCATCGCGGCAGGCTTCGCGGTGCTCGGCACGGGCAGTGATACGGGCCAGTCGATCAGGTCCCCGGCCTCGGCCAACAGCATCGTGGGCCTGCGTCCCACGCGCGGGCTCGTCAGCCGCGACGGCATCATGCCGTTCAGCGTGACGCAGGATGAAATCGGCCCAATGACACGCACGGTGGAAGATGCGGCGCGCATGCTGGAGGTGATGGCGGGCTACGACAGTGCCGACCCCATCACCGCCTTTGGCATCGGCCGCACGCCCGCCAGTTACCGGGCTGCACTCGACCGCGGTGCCCTGAAGGGGGCACGTCTCGGGCTGCTGACCGACGTCCTCGGTAGGGACGAGGTGCATGCGCCGGTCAACCGCGTCGTGGACGAGGCGGTCGCGGCGATGACGGCGCAGGGCGCTACCGTGGTGCGCGTCTCGATTCCCGCACTCGCGGATCTGACGCGCAATCTCAGCCTGATGGCGCTCGAGTTCCAGCCATCCTTCAACCGCTATCTCGCCAGCCTTGGGCCTATGGCCCCGGTGAAGACCTTCGCCGAGTTCATGGCTCGGGGTGAGATGCATCCCACGCTGAAGCCCGTGCTGGAAGAGTATCTGCGGGTGACCGATGGGCCCGAGCGGCCTGAATACGACCGCCAGCTGCAGCGGCGCGCGGCGCTGCGCCAGGCCATCATGACGGTGCTGGCCGATCACCAGCTGGAGGCGTTGCTCTATCCGCACCAGAGCCGCCTCGTGGTGCCGATTGGCGACGAACAGGCCGACCGGAACGGGGTGCTGTCCAACAGCACGGGCCTGCCGGCCCTGACGTTTCCAGGAGGATTCAGTGCCCCGACGGCCACCGCGCCGATCGGGGTGCCCGTGGGTCTGGAACTGCTGGGGCCGGACTGGTCAGAAGCGACCCTGCTGCGACTGGCCTACGCCTACGAGCAGGCGACCCGCACCCGCAAACCGCCGCGTATGCCGTAACCCCCAGGGGGGCACGACACGGCCTGTCTCTTTTCATTCATGGCGTGAATGATGATCATTCACGTCATGGAAACCGCGGAGCGGCTGAGCGCCTCGGCACCATGCCGGCGGTCATCGTCGCGGGTGCGAGGGCGCACCCCTCACCGTCGCCCGCTAGCGCCTCTGTAACGCATCGTATGCCTGCGTGACCCTCGCGACGGCGTCGTCGAGGGTGTCGGCCTGCGCAGTCAGGTGCCCCATCTTGCGGCCGGCGCGTGGCTCGGCCTTGCCGTACAGGTGCAGCGCCACACCCGGCACCGCCAGAGCCTCGGCCCACTGCGGCGCACCGCCGGCCCACACATCGCCCAGCAGGTTGATCATCGCCGCCGGCCGACGCTGCACCGTCGAACCCAGCGGCAGACCGCAGACCGCACGCACCTGCTGCTCGAACTGGCTCGTCGCACACGCCTCGATCGTGTAGTGCCCCGAGTTGTGCGGGCGCGGCGCAATCTCGTTCACCAGCAGCCGCCCGTCGCGCGTGACGAAGAACTCCACGCACAGCACCCCGACATAGTCGAGCGCCTCCATCACACGGCGCGTCAGCGCACTGGCCTCGGCCGCCACCGACGCCGCCACCCGTGCCGGAGCCATCGTCAGGTGCAGGATGTGATGCCGATGCACATTCTCGACGGCACCGTAGTCCACCATCGTGCCGTCGGCGCCGCGCGCCGCCACTACTGAGACTTCGCACGCGAAGTCGATGACCTGCTCGACAATGGCCTCGCCCCCGCCCAGCCGTGACCACACCGCCGCAACATCGCCCTCGTGCTGCACACGCTGCTGACCCTTGCCGTCGTAGCCGAACGCCGCCGTCTTTACAATCGCCGGCGTACCCACCGCCCCCAGCGCCGCACGCAGGCCGTCGGCCGATGTCACGCGCACACATGGTGCCACCGGAAAGCCATGCGCCTGCAGGAACGCCTTCTCGCGCGCACGCTGTTGCGTCGTATGCAGGGCCGACCCGCTCGGACGCACCCTCGCCACGTCAGCGGCCACGCCTGCCGCCTCCGCCGACACATTCTCGAACTCCATCGTCACCACGTCGACCGCCGAGGCGAATCGCCGGATGGCTGGGAGATCCTCATACGCGCCCGTCACTTCGACGTCGGCGACCTGGCCGGTGGGCGAGTCTGTGTCAGGGGAGTAGGTGTGGACGCGATAGCCCATGCGGCGCGCCGCCAGCGCGAGCATGCGGCCCAGTTGTCCGCTGCCCAGCACACCAATCGTGCCGCCCGGCAGCACCCGGTCGATCACGGCAGCTCGGCCGCCCGCACCTGCGCGGTCTGCTCCGACCGGAAGGCGCGCAGCCGCTCCGCAAGCGCAGGGCGTGACGTGGCCAGAATCGACACGGCCAGCAGGCCGGCGTTGGTCGCACCCGCCTTGCCAATCGCCAGCGTCGCCACGGGCACGCCACCAGGCATCTGCACAATCGAGAGCAGCGAATCGAGGCCGTGCAGGGCATGACTCTGCACCGGCACACCCAGCACCGGCAGCACCGTATGCGCCGCCACCATGCCAGGCAGATGCGCAGCGCCACCCGCACCCGCGATGATCACCTGCAGGCCACGCGCCTCGGCGGTCGAGGCGAACTCGGCCATCCATTGCGGCGTTCGGTGCGCCGACACGACGGCCTTTTCGTAGGGAATCTCAAACCGCTCGAGCATCGCCACCGCGGCCGACATGGTCTCCCAGTCGGAGGTCGAGCCCATGATGACGGCAACAAGCGGGACGGCAGTCGGCATGGAGGAAGAAGACGCTCAGCAGTATAGTGCAGTCATGACCATCCGCCCGCTCGTCGCGCTTGGGTGCAGCCTCGGCCTGCTGACGGCCGTGCCGCAGGCGCAGGCCCCACAGGCCCCGGCACCCATCACGGTGCCGTACACCGAGTTCACGCTGGCCAACGGCCTGCATGTCATCCTGCATCGCGATGCCACCGTGCCCGTGGCCGCCGTGAATGTCT
>JBIIDF010000245.1:0-4651 GCA_044238535.1 Vicinamibacterales bacterium | reverse complement strand
CGAGCGCCCACTGAACGAGCTGGTTGTGGGCGTGAGCAATGTCGAATGCTGGGCCCGAGTACGGATTCACCGGGAGCTTGAAGTGGTAGCGGAACGAATTGAGACCGATACCCAGCCAGGGCGAGACACGTAATGTGGAGAGCGCAGCCACCCATCCGCGTCTTCGCGCATCCAGACTCCCCAGAGCCCGACCGCCTGCAACGATCAGTGTTCCGAGCACACGGTCCAGTACGCTGGTCAGACGCTGTGCTTCGAGACGGCGCATCAGCAGGCCTGATCCTGACGCTGCCGGATGGCCTTCGAGGTGATTGCGACCCCACTCGACGAAGCGATCCTTCAGGTCGATACCGACATAGGTGGGTGCTTCAGTAACGGGTGCGACAACATCTATCGTGGTCCAACCGTTTTCCGATTGCCCAATCACCACATGATCACGTCCGTAGTCGTTGTAGCGACCGGTCTGAAGGTCGACGACTGCTGAAACTTCGTCACTATGGAACCGAACGACCGTCCGCTCCCCCGCCTTCACCTGGAGCGTGAAGCGGAACAGACCCGGGGCACCTTCCAGGTCCGCGGAGAGCCCATGTCGCCCACGTCCATTGTTCTCGGAAAGGCGCCACGTCTCGGCGTCAGCGGGATCGCGACGCTCAACTTCCTCCAGCGCTGCGCCCTCAACCTGGGCCCGACTCAGAAGGTTGTCTGAGGACGATAACCACTGCACCGGGCGCATCATGAGGAGCGCGACCGCCGACGCACCGATGACGGCTGGCACCACAGCCATCCAGCGCCAGCCTCGTGGCCCCGACAATCCGAGAACCACACAGAGCACCATCGGAACCGACGCAGCGACTGCTGATGACTGACTCAGGAATACGCCGGCCATACCCAGCACAAGGGCCACGGCCGCCACGCCGAGTCGCCACAGGCCAAGCTGGCCGGCGGTAGCCACCGCCAGCGCCAGCGGCAACAAGGCCGATCCCAATCCACCCACCACATTGCGGTTGGCGCCCTCGGGAGGAAGCCCGGGCACGTACGCGTCTGCCAGATTCTTAGCGACGCCTGGCAAGCGGAGCGGGTAGAGGGTCGACCATGACCAATCAGTCAGCAGAATGCCGGCGGCCACGAATGCCGCTGTTATCCCGCAGAGCACGATAAGCAGATAGCCGCTGTGCCGCAGGGTCCACGTGCGGCCCGCAATGACGCTGAACACCAACAGCCCAAGGGCCAGATTGGTAAAGTGCGAAATCGCCGACGGTGCCCCTTCCGCTCGCTGGAATGCAACAACGACCGCCACGGCAAACCACAGCATCAGCACCTGCAGGCGCGGCACACGCGTCAACGCAATGACCGCGGCTCCCAGCGCGAGGTACGCCATCGCAGTCGACAGCGATGCCCCGGCGCGTTCGGGGAACATCAGCACGAGCACCGTGCCGATAGTCAGCAGGGCCGTCGCGGCAACGCGCAGGTAGGCGGTCACATGACCCTGTTCCGCTCGATCGCGGCGTCCATCAGGCGCGGGCCGACGCTCGTCGGGCGTCGACCTCTGCGATATGTGTACGTCGCCACTCGATGAGACGACGCAGTCCCTCGTCCAGTCCGATGGCGGCCGTGAAACCAATCTCTGCCGCCGCCTGCTTCGGGCACCCAATCCGGTTGCGAACCAGCGTGGCCTGGCTGCGTGGCGCGTAGGCGATGGGCTGGGTCGCCCCTGTCAGCGCAATCAGCCGCTCGGCCAGTTCCTTCAGAGACGTACGGCGTCCGGTGCCCACGTTGTAGAACCGGTCAGTCGCATCCGCCTTCATGGCGCATACGTTCGCGGCGCCACAGTCCTCCACGGCCACGAAGTCGAATGCCTCGGAGCCATCTCCGAGAATGGTTGGCGCTTCGCCGCGGTCGAGGGCGTCGAGCATCTTCATGATGACCGCGATATAGGCCCCGTGATAGTCCTGCCGGGGTCCATAGACGTTCATGTAGCGCAGGCCCACATACTCGAGGCCGTACCGGAAGTGATTCGCCCGAAGCATCGCTTCCCCGCAGATCTTGGTGGCACCATAAAAGTTGCGGTTGTTGAAGGGGTGCTCCTCGGTCATGGGATCCGTTACGGCATCGCCGTAGACCGATGCCGACGATGAGTAGACGAGGCGCTGGACCCCTGTCTTCACACAGGCCTCCATCACGTTGAACGTGCCCTTGACGTTCACCTCGAAGGCACTCTGCGGATATTCGTGACACTGCAGCAACCACAGTGCCGCCAGATGGAAAACGCCGTCCGCATCTTTCAGGGCCGACTGCAGTATGTCCACCTGCGTGATGTCGCCGCCGACGTCATAAATCCTGACACGGGGATCCCGAAGGGCCAACGCCAGGTTCTCATGGCGTCCCCGGACAAAGCTGTCGTACACGACAATCTCACGCACATCCTCGCGAATGAGACAGTCGACGGTGTGCGAGCCAATCAGGCCCGCTCCGCCAATGACCACCAGTTTCTTTCCCCGAATGTCCACGCGGTGTCCTTCCTCAATCCTCGACGAATCGACACACGCCGCCCGCCAGTGCATAGTGCTCGCCCGTCACCGGGCAGACGGCATGGCCCTCCCCACTGAGCGGAAGCGCCAACCGGTGGCCGTGACGGCTCATCCAGCCGATGTGCTCGGCGGGCACGCCGACGACCAACGCATACGCCGGCACAGACTTCGACACCACGGCTCCCGCACCCACAAAGGCAAACTCGCCGATCGTGACGCCGCACACGATCGTGCAGTTGGCGCCCAGCGTCGCGCCCCTGCGCACCAGCGTGTCGCGATATTCGGCTTTGCGCACCACCGCCGACCTCGGGTTGTACACGTTGGTGAAGACCATGCTCGGGCCACAGAACACGTCATCTTCAAGGGTGACGTTGTCGTACACCGAGACATGGTTCTGAATCTTGACATTCCGCCCGATGCGTACGCGGTTACCGACGAAAACGTTTTGGCCAAGCGAGCAGCCTTCGCCGATGATGGCCCCCCCGCAGACATGCACCCAGTGCCACACGCGGGTGCCTTCGCCGATCTGTGCGCCGGCGTCGATGATTGCCGTGGGATGCACCGTCATCGTGCCCTCTCCAGCAACAGTGGGTGTGCCATTGCCCGGTCAGGCTCGATCGGAGCGCGGCGAATCGCGGCAACTGTCTCAATGGCGCATCGATTATCTGGCAAACCAAATCCCTGGCCGTTAAGAATCGCCCGATAGCTGACGGTATGCAGGTCTGCGAACCCGTCCGACAGTTCGATGTCGCGTCCGTCTACCGTGATCGAGCGATAGGTGCGTTGCCCCTGGTCCCTGATTGCTGTAGGTATGTCGTCAATATCCACTGAGAGAAACCACTTCACTCGTGCATTGTCATACTCGAGATAGCCAGCGGCCTTCGTGTCTGTGGACATGTGCACGATGTTCTGCTGCAGGGCGCCAAAGACAAAGTGCAGGACGTCGAAGAAGTGCACCCCGATGTTGGTCGCGATACCGCCGGACTTCTTCAAGTCGCCCTTCCAGCTCTGGAGGTACCAGGGTCCCCTGGACGTCACATACGACACAGCCACCTCATGCACGGCGGTCGCCGGCATCGACCGTACCTCCTCGCGGAGCGCAAGGATGGCCGGATGGTGGCGCAGTTGAAGGATCGTCCAGACACGATGCCCGGTTTCACGTTCCATTTCTTCGAGGGCATCAAGATTCCATGGGTTGAGGACTAGGGGCTTTTCGCAAATGGCATCGGCCCCTGTTCGCAGGGCGAATCGTATGTGTGCATCATGCAGGTAATTCGGCGAGCATATTGAGACATATTGGACCGCTGATTCCGGCTGCCGCCGACGAAGTTTGTCTAAGTGCCGGTCGAACCGCTCGAATTCCGTAAAGAACTGGGCGTCGGGGAAATGACCGTCGATGATCCCCACCGAATCGCTGGGGTCGATGGCCGCCTCCAGCCGATGGCCGTTTGCCTTGATCGCCTGCATGTGTCGCGGGGCGATGTAGCCGGCAGCGCCGATGAGGGCAAAGTTCATGTCGTGGCAGGTGTTGAGGCGCAGGGCGATGCCTCATACGTTCGCGAGACACCAGATGCGCAGCCGAGTGGGTGTTCGGCTCGCGCCAGAGTCGGATTGCTTGATTTACTTAAACAGTAATACTCACGAGGCGGTATCACTTCGTGCCCGTGAGTCCCAGGACGCCAGCCTTACAGCGCCCGACATGCGGCACCAGCCGCATTGATGCGGCCCTCACTATCGACCCGGGCGACGCAGTGGCGCATCGCCCGGCACCGGTCACCGCCTCAGGGCAGCTCCTACGGTGTCGACCACTTCCTGCTGCTGCCCTTCGGTCAGCTCGGCGTAAATCGGCAGCGCCAGGCTGTCGGCCGCAGCGGATTCCGACTCGGGAAACGCTCCTGCGCGGTGGCCGAGAGGGGCGAAGCACCGCTGCAGGTGGAACGGCCGGGGATAGTAAATCTCGCAGCCGATGCCCGCAGCCAGCAGATGCGCCTTCACGGCATCGCGGTTCGGCACCCGAATCACAAACTGGTTATAAATGTGTGTGCGCCCCGGCGCTTCTGCGGGCAGGACGACCTCATGCAATTCACGCTCGGCGAACAGCATCCGGTAGCGCTGGGCATTGCGCT
>JBIIDF010000030.1:0-16181 GCA_044238535.1 Vicinamibacterales bacterium | reverse complement strand
TCGTCGACAGCCGAGGCTTCACCTACACCCAGACGGGCAGCGTCACCGGTGACCTCGGCGGACAGTTCACCATCAGACTCGAGGGCAAGCCCTTCACCCACCAGGGGCAGACGGTTCGGGTCAATGCCGTGATGCGACTGCTCTCGCCCTTCAACTTCCGGGTGCAGTTCACCCTGTCGACGGGCGACGGCCCGTTCACCAATTTCGGTAATCCCTGGTGGCGGAAGGAGACGGCACCGCGATGAGACGACTGTCCTGCCTTGTCCTGCTGCTCGCCGGCACCATCGGTGGGGCGGCCGCCCAGGACCCGGCCTCGAACCGGGTGCCCGTCGTGGCTGTCGCGGGTTGTGTCACGCAGCAGGGTGCGGCGTATGGCCTGCGCTCGGCCACCGAGCCCACCCCGAGCATCGCCAACGGACTGCCGACCGGCGAAGCCTACACAGGACCGACCGTCGGTCCGAACACCTTCCAGCTCATCGGCATCTCCGAATTCGACATGCCCGCCTACGTGGGCCACACCGTGCTCATCAAGGGTCTGCTCATCAAGGCGTCACCAGCCAGTCGGCTCAATGTCACGTCGGTGAGCCGGCTGTCGACCTCGTGTGCTCAGGCACCGAAGTGACCTGATCGGCCGGGTCCTGGCCCTGCTGGCGCCGCAGCGATTGCTGGTGGCCCAAGCCCTCCTGGCGGCACTGGCTCTCTCGACCGGCCTTCAGGCCCACGACTTCGAGCGGACCACCGTTCATCTCTCCGTCGCCCAGGACGGGCGCTTCGAGCTGAGGCTGGCGCACGATCCCCAGTGGTTGCTGCTGCGCATGGACTCGTTCGCAGGCCAGCCCGGCCGCCCCGCCGACTCGGCCGAGGCGCGCGATGTCCGCCTGGCGGCGCTCGCACCCGACGCCATCGACCGGGTGGTGCTCTTCATCGACGGCCGCGAAGTCAGGCCCGAGTCGAGCACCTATGCGCCGCCCCCCGACACCGTACCAGCCGGTGAGTTCGCCCTGGCGTCGTACACGCTACGCGGGCAGCTGCCAGCCTCGAGTACCACGCTCCGCTGGTACTACGGGCTCGTGGCCGATCCCTATCCCTTCACGCTCACCCGCGCGGATGGCACGACCGTGACCGAATGGGTACAGGGTGATGCCTGGAGCACGGCGCTCGCCCTCGGCACCGCTCCACAACCGACCCTCCTCGACGACCTGACACGATACGTCTGGCTCGGCATCACGCACATCGTCCCAGGTGGACTCGACCACATGCTGTTCATTACGGGACTGTTCCTGCTGACGGCGGCGTGGCGGTCGCTGCTGTGGCAGGTGTCGGCATTCACCGTGGCCCACACCCTCACGCTGGGCCTGGCGCTGACGGGGATCATCGCGCTGCCGTCGGCGGTGGTCGAGCCGCTCATTGCACTGTCGATTTGCTATGTGGGCCTCGAGAATGTGCGGACGCGCGAGCTGACGCGCACGCGGCTGGGGCTGGTGTTCGTCTTCGGCCTCCTGCACGGCCTCGGATTCGCCGGCGTGATGCAGGGCCTGCGCCTGCCGGCGTCGCAGCTGGTCCCCGGGCTGCTGGGCTTCAACGTGGGTGTGGAACTTGGACAGCTGGCGGTGCTCGGCAGCCTCGCACTGGTCACGTGGCCCCTGAGGCACCGCCCCTGGTATCGCCAGCGGATGGTGACGCCGGCCTCGCTGGGCATCGCATTGATCGGCCTCTACTGGGCAGTGACCCGAGTGATCGAGGGATGACTCCGCCGCCTGCGGCCGGCGGAGCCTCCCTGTCTGCGTGAGGCGCGGACGCGCTGCGACCTACCGTGCGCTGCCGGTGGCGGGCACGAACTTCTGGATGCGCTGCCCATAGGTATCGGCGGCATACACCGCGCCCTTCGAATCGACGACGATGCCATGGACCCAGTCGAACTGGGAGGGCCCGAGGCCCTGCGAACCCCACGTGGCGAGCAGCGTCCCATCGGTCAGCGAGAACTTGTGCACGCGCTCGCGCAGGTGGTCGGCCATATAGCCGACGCCTTCGGTGCCCTTCCGTGAAATGTGCACATCCCACGGATTCCAGTCGTTCCGGAGCTCGCGCTTGTAGGTGAGGTTCCGATCGAAGATCTGCAAGCGCTTGTTCTCGCGGTCGATGATGTAGAGGTTCTCCTCGGCATCCACGGCCAGCTTGTGCGGCAGGTGCCACTCACCGGGGCCCGTGCCGCGGTCGCCGGGCCCGCCTGCGCCACGCGCCACCTGGCGGATGACCTTGCCCTGGCGGTCGTAGAGAATCACGCGGTTGTTGCCGTAGCCGTCGGTAACCACCATGTTGCCGTTCTTCAGGATGGCGATGCCCGACGGCAAATCGAGGTGCGTCGCATCGTTGCCTTTCTCGAGCGTCGTACCAATCTGCAGCAGCAGCCGGTCCATCGACGGGTTGAGCTTCACGATGCGATGGGCGTCGCGCTCGATGATGTAGACGTTGCCCTCCCAGTCGACACCGCCCGAATGCTGCCAGTCGGCGTTGATCTTCTTGCCGTTGTATTCCCCGTCGCCGCCGGTCTGAATGAGCGTGCCCGCCGTGTCGAACACCATCACGGGTTTGGGCCCGCGATTGAACACGAAGATGCGGTCCTTCTGGTCGATGGCCAGTCCCGAGATCCCGGGCTGATTGGTGGGCGGACCCGACGGGCCGCTGGTACCGCGGGCGCGGCGAGCCGCGGCCTGTGCCTCGCGCTCGGCCGGTGGTGGTGGCGCGTCACGTAACCCGAACCACATGCCCGCAGGCAGTGTCGGCCAGTTGGGCACCAGACGATACGCCTCACCCTGTGCCTCGACGCGTGACGCCGGCCACGCCAGCGCCAGAACCACCACTGCTGCACACGCTGCCACTCTGATGGATCGCATGGACGTCCTCCCTGCATCGCCCCGGGCGCAGGGCCTTCTCGCCACTGCCACCTCGGAGGCAGCCCACCTGCCTCGACGGCGCTGAGTGTAGCGCAGTCGACCGGTGGCGCGAAGGTCCGGTACCGGGCGCCGCCGGGAACCGTGCTACCGTCTGCGCCATGCGACTGCTGCATCCTGTATCTGCTGCCCTGGCTGCGCTGCTGCTGGCCACCTCACTCGCGGCACAGAACCCCGCCACGATGCCTCCCGAGGAGCGTGCGGCCTTCGAGGCGCAGAACCAGGCACTCGACGACACCGTCCGGTCGGCCCCGCGGCTGCCGCTGGTGGCCACGCCGCTGCCCCTCACCCCCCCCAGCCAGCCGGACTGGCGCCTGGGCATGGTCTCGTGGGTCGCCGCCGGTGCCGATGGGCTCACCTCTCTGCTGCAGCGGGGGGCGCAGGCCGACCCGGTGCTGGTGGTCGACCGCGGAGGACGCATCGTGCGCTCGTGGGGACGCGGGTTGTACACGATGCCTCACGCCATTCGCCTCGATCCGCAGGGCCATGTGTGGACCACCGACGCCGCCAGCTCGAAGGTGCTGAAGTTCAGTCCGACAGGCACGCTGCTGATGACCATCGAGGTGGGCGGACAGCCGTCGCCGTGCGATGGATTCTGCAGCACCACGGACATTGCCTTCGCGGCCGACGGGCACCTGCTCATCGCCGACGGGTATCGGAACGCGCGGATTCTCGAATACACCGCGGAAGGCCGGAAGGTGCGCGAGTGGGGGCGGGCAGGCACCGGCCCTGGCGAGTTCCGCCTGCCGCATTCCCTCCAGATCGACGCCCGCGGCACCATCTACGTGGCGGATCGCGAGAACGGCCGCATCCAGCGCTTCACGCGCGAAGGCACCTTCATCGGCGAGTGGAGGAATCTCGGCAAGACATTCGGGCTGACGCTGGCGGGACCGACGCTGTGGCTCTCGACCATTCCCCGAGGCCCGAATACGGCCCCGGGCTGGCTGATGGCGGTCGACCCGGCGACGGGACGCGTGACGGGCCTTGTCGACTCCTCAGGGAATCACGGCATGGCCGTCGCGCCCGATGGCGACCTGCTGCTCGGTCCCGGACCCGATCAGGTGCCTCAGCGATACTCGCCCCGTCGCTAGGCCGGCGGTCGCGTCGCCGCCAGGGCGCGCAGTGCGGCCTCGGCCTCGGGCTGACCTGCGCGCGCCGGCGCGCGGCCGGGCTGCGCCGGTCGAGACTGGGTCAACGACAGCGGGGTCTGTCCCTGCGCATCCTGCGCGTCGATCACGGCGCCTCGCGCCACGAGGACACGAATCACCCCGACGTGGCCGTCGGCGGCCGCCAGGTGGAGCGCCGTCTGCCCTCCGGGCCCGGCGTCGCGGGCTGAGGCCCCGGCATCGAGCAGCGCCACCACCACCGCCTCAACCTCATCACGGTCACGGGGAATCTGCGGAGTGTCGGCGTCGGTGACATTCCAGCGCACGAGATCAGAGGGACGCGCTTCCCGTTCGACGCCGGCACCGGCGGCCAGCATGAGGGGCGTGTGTCCGTCGGCCAGCCCCAGAGACGGATCTGCACCTGCCGCGAGCAGCATGCGCACCAGCGCGACGTCGAGATAGGCCACCGCCACCATGAGGGGCGTGGCCCCGCGCAGGGTCCGCGAGAGTGCCCACTGGGAGCCGAAGCGCCGCACCGGGCTGCCGTGGCGCAGTCTCGCGTGCACGTTCGCCCCTCGCGCGAGCAGGGCGCGCACTGTCTCTTCGTCCCCGCGCAGGACCGCCGCATGGAGGGCGGTGTAGCCGGCACCCTCGGCCTGCACATCGGCACCGGCCGCCATCAGCCGGCGTGCGGCTGCCCCGTGACCGTCAAATGCTGCCAGCACCAGCGCCGAGCGTCCGTCACCAGCCACATCATCGGGCGAAGCCCCATGGGCCAGCAGCACGTCAAGGGTCGGCACATCCCCGGACAGGGCCGCGAAGAGCAGCGGTGTGAGACCACCGGCGGTCAGTCGCTGGGCATCCTGTCCGGACGTCTTCACGCTGCGGCTCGGGCCGCGGTCGACCATCACGACCAGCGGCCGGGTCCGCGAGCGGGCGTGCACGGCAGCCCCCTTCGCGATCAGGGCCTCGACGGCCGCGCGGTGTCCGCCGGCCGCGGCCCACATCAGGGCCGTCTGTCCGCGCACGGGGTCGGCACGTGTCGGGTCGGCACCGGCCTCGAGCAGTGCCCTCACCGCTGCCGCATCTCCGACGCGCGCGGCTTCCATCAGCGGGTCGATGCCTCCCTCGGTAAGGACCGTGGCCGAGGCCCCCGAGGCGAGGAGCTGCTGCACGATCGAGGACTGGCCTGCCGCAGCTGCCACATGCAGGGGGGTCACACCGAGATCAGTCACCGCACCGGCATCGGCTCCCGCAGCCAGCAGGCGCGTGACGATGGCTGTGTGGCCGGCGTGTGCGGCCCAGTGCAGGGCCGTGCTGCCATCAGGTGCAGTGCTGCGCACAGACACCCCCTCGTTCATCAGTCGCTCGAGGGCGACCGCGTCGCCGTCGCGCGCGGCGGCCATCATCGGCGGCAGCGCCGATGGCGCCGCAGCGGCAAGGCCCGCGACCAGCGTCAGCAGCAGGACGGGCAGCATCAGTCGAACGACAGCGGACCGGTGCTGTTGCCGTGCACGTCGATGCGCACACCCAGGGTGTCGAGCAGCCCCAGGTGCATGTTGGCGAGCGGTGTGCCTTCCGCATATCGGACGTGACGGCCCCCGCGGATAGTGCCGCTGCCGCCGCCCACGAGCAGCAGCGGCAGGTTACGCGGCACGTGTCCGTTGCCTTCGCTCATACCCGCGCCGTACAGCAGCGTCACATGGTCGAGCAGCGATCCGTCGCCATCAGGAGTCTCGCGCAGCCGGGTCACATACTCGGCGAAGAGCGAGATGTGGTACTGGTTGATGCGGGCGCACTTGTCCATCCGCACGGGGTCGCGCTGGTGATGCGAGATGGGATGGTGCGCATCGGGCACCCCGATCTCCGGGTAGGTGCGGCCGCTGAACTCGCGCCCGAGCATGAAGGTCGTCACGCGCGTCACGTCGCCCTGATAGGCCAGCAGCTGCAGGTCGAACATGAGGCGCGCATGGTCGGCAAAGCTCTCAGGCACGCCCGCCGGGCGATCGAATCTCGGCAGCGTGATGTTCTCGGTCATCGTCCGCTGGATCCGCCGCTCGACGTCGCGCACGCTGTCGAGATAGGTGCCGAGCGTGACGCGATCGCCGGCAGCGACGCGACTGCGCAGCCCCGAGATTTCCCCGACGAGCGAGTCGAGCAGGCTGCCCTTGAGCTGCAGGCGCGTGGCCTGGTCGGCCGCGCCGTCACCGAACATGCGGGCAAAGACCACGCCGGGGTCGCGCTCCATCGGCAGCGGTGCCGTCGGGCCTGCCCACGCAATCGTTCCGGTATACACGCAGCTGCGACCGAAATCGCAGGACATGCCCGAGTCGACCGACTCGAGGGCCAGCTCGAGCGACGGCAGCAGCGTATCGGCGCTGAGTGTGCGGGCGGCGATCTGGTCGATGGACACCCCCGCGCGGAGCGTGCGGCTCGGGGTGACGTCGGTCAGGAACCTGGTGCTGGCGTCGGCGTGGTTGTTGAACTGCCGTTCGCCCGGCGGCGCGGGTGGCAGACTGTCGAGTCCGCTCAGCACCAGCAGTCGGTCGCGCACGGGTGCCAGGGGCATCAGCGTGGGCGACAGCGTGAAGCCGCTGCCCGTCTCCGCCGGAAACCACTGCCCCGGGATGACGCCGTTCGGCACGTACACCACACCGAGGCGGCGCCGGGGCGCGGCCACGGTCTGTGCCAGCGGTGTCAGCGCCGGCACCATGGCATCGAGCAGCGGCAGCGGCAGGGCCGCGCCGAGGCTGCGCAGCAGTGTGCGCCGCGAAAGCGCTTTCTTCATGATCATGATGACGCCCGGCTCCTCATCTGAAATGGCACGCTGCTCACCACGGCCCGCACCAGGGCCGACCATCGGTCGCCCCCGGCGCGCGTGGCCTCGGCAATGGCCCGCACCGCCGGCTGGTCGTGCACCGTCAGCTGGCGGCCGATCGCATACGTCAGCATGCGCGCAGCCAGCGTCATGCGCAGGCCGTCGGTACGTGACAGCACAAAGCGCCGAAGACCGACGACCCCGCTGATCGGCGTACCGTCGGCAAACACCGCCGATGCATCGACGGGCTGCCCCAGGGTGTGCGTGCGCACGCGCCCGATAGCGTCGAACTGTTCCAGGGAAAACCCGAGCGGATCCATCCGCGCATGGCACGACGCGCACGCCGGGTTGCGGCGGTGACGTTCCATCTGCGCCCGCATGGTCAGTGGACGTCCGTCCTCGTCGGTTGCCGCCAGATCGGGGATCTCGGGTGGAGGCGGCGGAGGCGGCATCCCGAGCAGCGTGTCGAGAATCCACGTCCCGCGCAGGACCGGCGTGGTGCGGTCGGGATACGACGTGGCCAGCAGCATCGCGCCAAGCCCGAGCACACCGCCGCGCACGCCGTCGGTGAACGTGTGCCGACGATACACGTCGGTGTGTACGCCGCTGATGCCGTAGTGTTCCGCAAGCCGTGCATTGATGAACGAATAGTCGGCCGACACCAGCTCGGTGACGGGCCGATCGTCGCGCAGCTGGCTGCCAATGAAGCGTCGCGCCTCCTCGAGCAGTGCCCGCCTGAGGTTCTCATCAAACTCGGGGAAGACATTCGCATCCGGCAGGGCCGCCTCGACCTTCCGAAGCCCGAGCCACTGGAACGCGAAGTTGGTGACGAGGGCATCGGCCTTCGGGTCGGCCAGCATCCGCCGCACCTGCACATCGAGGGTGGCGGATGCCGACAGCTGCCCGCGCTCGGCCAACCGCAGCAATGCCTCGTCCGGTACGCTGCTCCAGAGGAAGAAGGACAGCCGCGAGGCCAGGTCGCCATCGCTCAGCCGATACGCAGCGGTGGCCTCGCCGCCGACCGGGTCCTGCTCGAGGCGGAAGAGAAAGGGCACGCTCACCAGCAGCCGCTCGAGCGCGGCCTGCACGCCGGCCTCGAACCCGCCGCGGGTGGCTCCCTGCTCATAGAAGGCCAGCAGCGGCGCCAGGTCCGCGGCCCCCACGCCCCGACGATAGGCACGCCGGGCGACCTGTGCCAGGATGCGTTCGGCGCAGGCGCGCGCCGGCAGCGCCGGAGACGGGCGGCACACAAACAGCGCGCGCCGACTGGGCGTATCACCGGCCGGTCCCGGAGCGCGGGGACCAATGACCGTGACAGCGTCGAGGGCCGCGAGGCCGTCGTACTGCTCGTCTGACCCTCGACCGAAGTCGACGGCCAGCGGCTGCGCCACGGTGTCCGCCACCCACGGCGTGTCCACGAAGGTCACCGACACCTCGTGCGGACCGGCGGTGACGGCAGCGCGCACCTCCAGGTCGCGGTCGGCCGCATGCATGTAGAGTTCCCACGGCGTCTCGCCGACAATCTCACCGTTCCAGGTCAGCGGACCTGGAAGACCCGGGGCTTCCCCGCCTACCCGCAGCCTGCCGACCCGCCTGCCGTCGACGCGCACATCGATCGTCTGGGGCGTACCCATGCCGATGATGTAGTCATACACCTGCCGTCGCAGGCGCACGGCGATGCGATACTCGCCCTCGGCCGGAAAGAGATGGGTGACCGTCACGCCTCCGCGCGAGCCAAACGGCTGGGTCGGGTCGACGCGTCGGTCCTGCTCGAGCAGCTTGGCCACGCGATACGACACCGACGCCGGTGTGGCCGCGAGGGACGGATCTCCCACGGCGAGGCGGCTGATGTCCCGGGCGGCCGTCAGATATCGCTCGAGGTGTGCGGGCGAGAGCGTGAGGCTGGCAGCCACATTGTCGAAGCCTTCGTCTGCTTCGTCGGGCAGCAGCAGGGTCCGCGTATCGACCTCGAGGCCGAAGACATCACGCACCGCATTCGCATATTCGGCACGGTTGAGTCGATGGGCACCGGTGCGACCAGGTCTGGGGTGCTGCCGGGCTTCCGCATCCAGCGCCTCGGTCAGCGTGCGCTGCACCTCGGCTGTCCACCCGGCATCCGGCCGTGGCCGTGACGGCGGCGGCATCTGCCCGGTGCGCAGCTTGTGGAGAACGGGCTCCCACAGGTCCGGGTGCTGCGCGGCGTCGCTGGCACGCGCCCCCGAGAGGCTGAATCCCCCGACGCGTGCCCGGTCGTTGTGACACGACAGACAATGGTCCTGCACATAGCGGTCGGCGGTCCGCGGCGCAGCGGCAGGTGCCGGCGGCATCAGCGCCTGCCCACGCGTGGCGGCATGCGTGAGCGACAGCACCAGCCCGACGACCAGGGCGCCCGGAATGAGAGAATCGCGGACTCTCATGGGGCGCGAGTGTAGCAGAAGACTCAGGCCGTCAGGCGCGCGACGAGCACCTTGTCGATGCGGCGGCCGTCCATGTCGACGACCTCGAAACGGTGCCCTTCCCACTCGCAGTGATCCGCCGTATGCGGCACATGGCCCAGCCGCGCCATGATGAACCCACCCAGCGTGTGATACGCCCCGGACTCGTCTTCGGGCAGGGCTTCGAGGCCGAGGCGGTCGAGGACCTGCTCGATGGGGGCCGACCCGTCAATGAGCCAGGACCCATCGGCGCGCTGCACGAAGAAACCGGCAGCCTCGCTGACATCTGCCGGCATGTGCCCGACCAGCGCTTCCAGCATGTCGGTCACCGTGACCAGACCTTCCACGGCCCCGAATTCATCCATCACCAGACCCAGATGGGTATGCGACTTGCGGAAGGCCTCCAGCAACTGCACGGCGGGCATCGAGTCGGGCACAAACAGCGCGTCGCGTGTCAGGGCCCGCAGGTTGATGTCCTCGCCCCGCATCGCGCGCGGCAGCAGCTCGGCCGCGCGCACGAATCCCAGGACGTTGTCGAGCCCGCCCTGGCAGACCACAAAGTGCGTGTGCGCATGGCTCGCCAGGAAGGCCCGCAGCTCGTCCGCGGTGGCATCGACATCGATCCATTCGATATCGGGCCTCGGCGTCATGATGGCCGCCACGCGCTGATCCCCGAGCTGCAGCACGCGCTGCACGATCGATTCTTCCTCGGCCTCGAGGACGCCGCTCTCGGCCCCCTGGCTGATCACGGCCTTGATCTCTTCTTCCGTCAGGTGTGACTCGGCCTGTTCCTTCACACCCAGCAGCCGCAGGATCAGCCGCGTGGTACCGGTCAGGAGCGACACGACGGGCCCACCCAGGGTCGCCAGACCGCCCATGGGGCGAGCCACCCAGGACGCAATCGTCTCGGGCCAGGTGAGCGCGATGTTTTTCGGCACCAGCTCGCCGACGACCAGCGAGAGAAACGCGATGCCCGTCACCACCAGCGTCAGCGCGATGCCTTCGGCGTAGGGGACCAGCTGGGGAATGGTGCCGATCTGCAGGGCCAGGGGCTCGGCCAGTTCGGCACCGCCGTAGGCCCCCGCGAGAATGCCCACAAGCGTGATGCCGACCTGCACCGTCGACAGGAACTGGGCCGGATGGGTCGCCAGCGCGAGCGCGGCTTTCGCGCGTGCATCCCCCTCGTCGGCGCGCTGCTGCAGGCGGACCTTGCGCGCGGCCACGACCGCCATCTCCGACATGGCGAACACCCCGTTGGCGAGGATGAGCACGAGGATGACGACCAGTTCAAACGCGATACCCGATTTTACTGCATCGCTCCGCCTATACTGCCGACATGGTCCGAGACCGCCTCCTTGCCTGCGTCTTCACACTGGCGTCCGCCACCGTCCTGCACGCGCAATCCCCCGTGTCCTGGACCGCCGCCGATCACCGCGCCCTGCAGTCGGTCGCCGATGTCCAGCTGTCGCCCACCGGTGCCGAGGTGGCCTACGCGCTCATCTCGAATGACACGCCCGGGCGTCCCACCCGGCGCACAGTCATCCGCGACCTCGCCACCGGACAGACACGCACGCTGGCCGGCGCCGCCGGCGCACGCTGGGCGCCCGATGGGCAGCAACTGGCCTACGTCGGCCGCACCGACGAAGGCGCGGGGCTCATCGTGGTCGACCGCCTCGGCACCCGGCCGCGCCTGCTGGCGCCGGTCGGCAGCACCAACCATCCACTGCCCTCGTCTGGCGAGCGCCTGTCATGGTCGCCCGACGGACGACGCCTCGTCTTTGTTTCGGCCGTTGACGGCCCCGAGGGCGCGGCGGCGCCCGACCAGGATCCGATGGTCATCACGCGCTATCTCTACAAGCCCACCGCCAGCGAAGGGCTCACGCGCTTCAACGACAACCGCCGCACCCATCTCTTCATCGTCGACGTGGCGACGCGTGCCGTGCGGCAGATCACCAACGGGCCGCACTATGAGCACTCGGTGCAGTGGTCACCGACCGGTTCGCGCATTCTCTTCGTGTCGAACCGTGAACCGGACGTCGACCGGGTCTTCAACTACGACATCTTCACGGTCGATGCCGACACGGGTGCCGTCGAGCGTCTGACGCAGACCAGGAGCGCCGAGTACGCCCCCTCGTGGTCACCCGACGGGACGCGCATCGCCTTCTCGGGCACGACGCGCGACCTCACCTCATCGGAAACGACGAAGGAGGACACGCATGTGTGGGTCATGCGCGCCGACGGCACGGGGCGCGTCGAACTGGGCCGCGCCCTCGACAACCGCCAGGGCGTCCCGCAGTGGTCGCCCGACGGTCGCCGACTCTACTTCACCCTGCAGGACCGCGGCCGCGTGCACCTCATGGCCCTCGATGCCACCGCCACCGTCCCGCCCGCCTCAGCGACGACGATCGTGCGGGCTGAGGGCAGCGTGACGAGCGTGTCTGTGGGACGCACGCAACTGCTGATGGCGATGAGCACGCCGCAGAGCCCGGCCGAACTGTACGCCTGGCCCGTGCCCTCGACAGCTGCGGCCCGGACGACGCCGGCCTCCTCCGCCGGTCCGCAGGCCGACGCGGATCGACCTCGCGCGCTCAGCTCGGTCAATGCGGCCCTGCTGCAGGCGCGCCCCCTCGCTCCGGTCGAATCACTGACGTTCTCGAACGAAGGCTTCCAGGTGGAGGCCTTTCTGACGCGTCCTGCGCCAACCGTCGAGACCGCACCCGCGAGTGTGCCGCTGGTCGTGATGATTCACGGCGGACCACACGGGCAGCAGGGCCCGGCCTTCAATCACAAGGCGCAGGTCTACGCCGCGCAGGGCTGGGCCACACTGATGGTGAACTATCGAGGGTCCACCGGCTACGGTCAGGCCTTTGCCGACGCGATCTTCCGTGACCAGAACGGCGCCGAGGCCCGCGATGTGCTGGCCGGTGTCGATGCGGCCCTGGCGCGGCATCCGTGGCTCGACGCGTCGCGGCTGGCCGTCGAAGGCGGCAGCTACGGCGGGCAACTCACCAACTGGCTGATCACCCAGACCGAGCGCTTCCGCGCGGCCGTGCCGAGTGCCGGCATCTCGAATCTCGTCACGCAGAACTATCTCGCCTACTACCACGACTATCTCGCGGTCGAATACGGCGACTTTCCCCACAAGGACGGCATCATCGACATGCTGTGGGAGCGGTCCCCGATTCGTCTCGCCCATCGCGTGAAGACGCCCGTGCTGTTTCTGCACGGCGAGCACGACAACGACGTGCCCATCGAGGAGGCCGAGCAGTTCTATATCGCGCTGCACGATGTTGGCACCCGGGCCGTCATGGTCCGCTATCCGCGCGAGGGCCATGGGCTCCAGGAAGCCCGCCACATCATCGATGCCCTCGACCGGTCCGTGGCCTGGTATCGCGAACACTTCCGGGTGTCCTCACCACTCCTGCACTAAGATCAGACGGCAATGCTGAGGCGACAGCGGGAAGGATCGGTCATCTGCACCTCGTGCGGGGTGCTGGTGGGGGTGAACGACGACACCTGCTACTCGTGCGGCCGGTGGAATCCGGGTCTGTGGGGCTATGGCCCCACCCTGCGCCGCCTGGGGAATGACCTGGGTTTTGTGCCGCTCGTCATCGGTGGCACGGTCACGCTCTACGTCGTGTCGCTGCTGCTGTCGGGGCTGAACATGCGGGGCATGTTCGCGCCGAGTTCGCAGGTGCTGTTCCTGCTCGGCGCCTCTGGCGCGCTGCCCGTCTTCGAGTACGGCCGCTGGTGGACCGTGCTGACGGCCGGCTGGCTGCATGCCGGTGTGCTGCATGTGTTCTTCAACGTCATGTGGATTCGACAACTGGCCCCGGCCATCGCCGAGCTGTATGGTCCCGGGCGCATGGTGATCATCTACACCATGTCGGGCGTCACGGGATTTGTCGCCAGTTCCGTGGCCGGTCTCTACCTGGCCGGGCTGCCGGTCATCGGCGGTGCGAATTTTTCCGTCGGCGCCTCGGCCTCGATCTTCGGGCTGCTCGGAGCCCTGGTGCACTACGGCCACGCGACCGGACAGAGCCATGCGCGCGAGTCTGGGCTGCAGTACGCCCTCTTCATGGGGGTGTTCGGGCTCATTTTCCCAGGCATCGACAACTGGGCCCATGCCGGCGGCTTCGCCGGGGGCTATCTCGCCAGTCTGGTGCTCAATCCCCTGCGGCGCGAACGCATCGACCACCTGGCCATCGGGGCCCTGTGCCTCGTGCTGACGCTCCTTGCCCTGCTGGCCTCGATTGTCACGGCCTGGCCCCTGCTGCGGAACTGACCGCCGCGTCCATCGGCCCGCAGAGACGCCCTCGCCAGGTGCGTCTGACCGGGCCGCTGCGCATCCCCGACCACGGCGGGAGCGGTGTCGGGTATAGTCGGCCTCGTCACATCGGTGACGCGTCAGCCCTTCCGACGTAGCACGACCTCTCGCAATCAGCTGCGGGCCGCTCTGGTGGAGCGTGTCCCGCGTGACGCCTTCCGGCCGTTCGACACTGGCCGGCGGGTTCATGTGTGCGTTCAAGGAGTGGAGGAACTCCATGAAGACTCTGTTCAGGACGGCGCTGCTGGCAGCGCTGCTGGCCGTGGGGGCGGTCAGCGCGTGGGCACAGCAGCAAACAGGTGAAATCTATGGCCGCGCCACTGACAGCTCGGGCGCCGTACTGCCGGGAGCCACGGTCACCGTCTCGGGGCCTGCGCTGCTGCAGCCCCGCGTCTCGGTGACGTCAGACACCGGCTCGTACCGCGTGCCTGAACTGCCCGTGGGCACCTATGCGGTCACGTTCGAACTCACGGGATTCCGCACCGTGCAGTCGACCGGCGTCCGCATCACGATCGGCTTTTCGGCGCAGGTGAATGCCGAACTGACCATTTCCACCGTCCAGGAGTCGATCACGGTCACGGGCGCCAGCCCGCTGATCGACACCAAGGCCGTCGGCACCCGCACATCCTTCGACCTCGAGACGCTACAGAACCTGCCGTCGGCGCGCGATCCCTGGGTCATGCTCGAACGCTCGCCATCGATTGCCATGGACCGCGTGAATGTGGGCGGCAGCCAGTCGGGGCAGCAGTCAAACTATGTCGCACGCGGTGCAGCCACCGGCAACAACAAGTGGTCGATTGACGGCGTCGACATCACGGACATGTCCGCCACCGGTGCCTCGCCCATCTACTACGACTTCGACATGCTCGAGGAAATGCAGGTCACCACAGGCGGCGCCGACGTCACGCAGCAAACAGGTGGCGTCGGCATCAACCTGGTCACCAAGGGCGGCACCGATCGGCTGCGCGGCTCGGCCCGCGGCTATCTGACCGACGAGAAATTCCAAGCCGACAACATCGACGATGAGGTGCGGGCCGCGGGAGCCGGGTCAGGTGCACCGATCCAGAACATCAAGGACTATGGCTTCGAGGTCGGGGGCCCGATCCGCAAGGGCAAAGCCTGGTACTGGGGCAGCTATGGCACACAGGACATCAACGTCGGCGTCGTCGGCTTCTACAAGAACACGCCGACCTGCCGCCCCACGCCGCCTGCCGACACGCAGGGCCTGCGCGCCTGTCTCGAGACCGACCTGACCACGCTCAACAACTACAACTGGAAGCTGACCGTGGCCCCCTTCAAGGGCAACCGCCTGGGCCTGCAGAACACCTGGGCCGAGAAAGTGCGCAACGTGCGCGATGCGTCAGACACCCGTCCCATCGAGACCACCTACCGTCAGCGGGCGGTCAGTGATGAGTTCGGCCGCTTCGGCTGGCTAACCGGTCCGTCGCCGTTTTGGAAACTCAGTGATCAGCATGTGTTCAGCGATCGCCTGCTGATGGATGTGCAGGTGGCGCATCTCGGGAACAACTTTGCGCTCGACTTCAACAAGGACGAGCTGACCAGTGTGCAGCCCTTGCTCGAAACCACGACGGGCGCGTACTCGCGGTCGTTCCAGCAGTCGATCTTCCTGCGTCCGACCAACAGCGTCGACGTCATGGCCAACTACTTCCAGCCGAGCCTGCTGGGTGGTGATCATGCGTTCAAGTTCGGCGGACGCTGGCGCACGGCCCACTCGATCAGCGTGAACCATGTCGGCGGCAATGCCATTGCGCGCCTGACCAACGGCATCCCCAACTCGGTCGACGTCTATCGCGATGGCAACTCGGAATCGCATCTCGACACGTGGGCCGCGTTCCTGCAGGACACCTACACGGCCCGGCGCGTCACACTCACGGTGGGGTTCCGCGTCGATCGACAGACCGATCGTGCCGAGGCCGCCCTCGTGCCCGCCAGCCCGCTGGCACCCGCGCAGCTGCCCGCCATCGACTTCCCGGGCCTGTCGGCCGGGGTCACCTGGACCAATATCTCGCCCCGCATCGGTCTCAACTATGACCTGTCGGGCAAGGGCCGCACGGTGGCCAAGGTGTCCTACTCGATGTACTTCGGGCAGATGGCCCCGGGCCAGCTGTCGAGCCAGCTGACGACGACCGGCGCTACAGTCATCCGCTTCCCCTGGACTGACACCAACGGCGACCGCTTCGTGCAGACCGGCGAGATTACCTACGGCACGATCCTGTCGGCCTCGTCCACCTATAACGCCGCCAACCCCGGCAACTTCCGTTCACCCGGTTCGGTCGATCCGAACGTGAAGAACGACCGCACCCAGGAAGCCATCGTCGGGTTCGATCATGAGCTGTTCGAGGGCGTGGGAGTCAGTGCCAGCTACATCTGGCGCAAGTACGACCAGTTCGCCTGGCAGGACCGCATCGGGCTGACCAGTGCGAACTATGCGCCCGTGAGCTACACGCCCACCAACTGCCCCGCGAGCGCACGCTGCCAGGCCGTGACCTACTTCCAGCCGAACATCCAGCTGGCCGGGCTGCC